>JBLMZU010000212.1:0-9141 GCA_050258995.1 Bacteroidota bacterium | reverse complement strand
AAGCGAGTCAACAGCCGCACGATGCGGCCCAGTTCGCCGGGGAGCTGCATACGCTGCTGCAAAACGCCAATGTCCCCGGACCCTATGTCATGGTCGGGCATTCGCTCGGAGGCCTGATCGTACGTGTGTTTGCGCAAGACTATGCCTCCGAAGTTCCAGGGGTTGTATTGGTCGACTCCATGAATCCCAAACAAGTTACCCAGTCGCAGTCGAACTTTCTAGCTCGAGTGTATTCCTTGCAAGCTGCGTTCGCGCGGGTCGGAGGAGGACAATTGCTTATGAAGCTGCCTGGAATCCTTCCGGCTATGCCGCCGAAAGAGGAAGCCTACTGGCCGCAATACATTCGCCCAGGATCTTTGCAGGCGAGTGCTCGTGAATTTCAACAGCTGCCAGCCTCTGCGGCCGAGGCAGCTGCCGTGAAATCGTTCGGCGATCTGCCGCTGACCGTCCTGACCGCCAGACTGAACGACAATCCAGGCTGGCCGGCGTGGCAGGCTGAACTGCCCAAGTTATCTTCCAACAGCCAGCATTTGTTTGCAGAAAACAGTGGTCACACGATCCAGATCGATGAGCCGAAGGCCGCGGTTGCAGCCATCCTCCAAATGGTCCAGCAGGTCCGTGGAAAGTGAACGAGGTAGGCCTCATGATCCGCAAACTCGCCTTCGTAGGGTTGGTGATTCTAGTGTTCGGCTTTGCCGGTTTTGGTGCCCGCCAATCCTTCGCAAAAGCCAGGCTTTCAGAATTTGAGGAAGTGGACGCCTACATCCGCACGAAGATGAAGGAACTTGGCATTCCGGGCGCAGCGCTGGTCATTGTGGAAGGCGATCAAATCGTTCACTTGAAGGCTTTTGGGGTTGCCGATGGCTCGGGCCGTCCGGTGACTCCCCAGACGCCATTCTTCACAGGGTCAACAGGCAAATCATTTACCGCCCTGGCAGTCATGGAGCTTGTGGAAGCAGGCAGGATCAATCTGGATGCCCCGGTACAGACATACCTGCCCTGGTTTCGGGTCGCAGATAACAATGCCTCAGAAAAGATCACTGTTCGCCAGCTTCTCAACCAGACGAGCGGGCTTCCCACATCCATTGGACAGGAACAGCTCGCAAAGAACGACCTGGGCGATACCGCGATCGAGAACAACGTTCGAGCCTTGGCGAATGTCAAACTCAGTGCGCCACCGGGTGAGCGTTATGAGTATTCCAATGCAAACTATGTGACCCTGGGCATGATCATCCAGGCCGTCAGCGGCCAATCCTATGAAAACTACATTCGGGAACATATCTTCAAACCCCTCGACATGCAGAACAGCTTTACATCGAAAACAGAAGCTCAACAGGATGGCCTCGCCGTGGGCTACCAGAAATGGTTTGGGATACCGGTTGCAACACCCAATTTACCTTTTGTGCGCGGTTCACTCCCGGCGGGCCAGCTCAACATGAGCGCTGAAGATTTTGGGCATTACCTGATCGCACAGTTAAACGATGGAAGCTACCGGGGAGCATCGGTGCTGTCCCCAACCGGGATCGCTGCGTTACATCATCCGGATGTCCGGATGCCAGGTTCATCCGATTTCTATGGGATGGGCTGGGAAATACAGCACTTTCAAGGTGTGGAAGTGATCAGGCACAATGGGCAGGTTCCCGGATATACCACAGATATGTTTCTCGTACCAGAGAAACACCTCGCCGTGGCAATGGTCATGAACACCTATAGCCCGATGCTAGGGATTCGAGTTTCCAGGCTTCCAAGCAGCGTGCTGCGAATGCTGCTCGGTCAGAAGGTCATTCCGGGATATGAGTTCCCACATATGCGGGTGATCTATGCTCTCGTAATGTTGGTTCCTTTCTTGGAGATCATTACCGTCGTGGCCACATTCCGCCGCATTCGTTTCTGGCGGCGGAGTAGGCAGCCCCCAACCCGGGTGCAAGTCATACGTTATTTCTCTTTATTGCTCATTTGGAACGCCGCCATTGCCTATGTACTTCTCGTGCTTTTGCCTACTGCTTTCGAAGCTAACCTTCCCGCCGTGATTCTTTTCCAGCCGGATGTCGGTTGGGTTGCGGCTGTCGGCGGCGTCTTCGCAGTGGTGTGGGGTGTTATCAGCACGATCATCGGCATTTCGGTGTTTCGCCAAACGGCCAGGAAACCGGAAATCGTCTCGGGTCTGTCTGCATAGCATGCCTCTCAATGTGAAGTAGTCTGGGCTTAATCTGAATAAAATGGGAGAATGAAATGAGTACAAACGCAATCGTTAAACGCTCGACCGGTATGTCCCTGCGTACAGCCGCCATGATTGCAGGGGTGGGATTATTGCTCATGGCAATCCTCTCGCCAATCGCCTATTTGAATACGTTTCAGAGCCTCGTCAAATTTGATGATGCTGCCTTGACCGCCCAAAACATTTTGAACTCCATGGGGGCATTCCAGATGTGCATCCTGTGCTCTTCGCTGTGGCAATTCTGGATGTCGTTGTTGCCTGGGCGCTTTACATCCTGTTCGCTCCCGTGAACAAAACTCTCTCAGCAATTGCGGCGTGGATGCGAGTGATCTATGCGCTCATTTTTATGTTTGCCATCAGCAAGCTCTTTCTTGCCTTGCAGGCCATTACAGCCGATGCTACCCAGGCCATGTCCTATTTGAAGGCATTTCAAAGCATCTGGGATATGGCTCTCATCTTGTTCGGCTTCCATTTGCTGGTGCTAGGCTACCTTGCTTTCGTATCAGGTTATGTACCCAAGTGGCTGGGAGTCTTTCTTCTGCTGGCGTCTGCGGGATATATCGTTGATGGTTTTGGAAAAACTCTTTCACCTGGTTACAGCCTCAATCTCGCACAATTCACCTTTATCGGAGAGGTTCTGCTCATATTTTGGCTTTTGTGGAGAGGCTTCAAAGGGTCTGACCAAACGCGAGTAGCAAGTTAGTAGACTTATCTTTTTGTCAGCCAGTCACCGATTACTCGACAAAAAACGCTTAACACAGAGGTCTTCGCGGATCTCGTAGAAGATGCAAAGAATGAGCATCTTTATTCAAAAATCACTGCTTTTATCGCTTTCTCTATCTGGGGTAGAGGAAATCCTTTCATGGCATTGATCGCCTGCCATCATTCCATGGTGTAGCGAATAGCTGATTCTGAGATATGACTGTTACCTATTTCTGGTCCTTTTTCTTCCCAGTCGTACCCCGGAGACCCTGCGGGGCTACGCTCTCTATGGCAAATTATAGTGAACTAACTGAGCATCCGGTTGTGGTTAGTTTCGCCCAACTCGGATCCATTTTATTAGACGCATCCATATTATGCAGAAAAGAGGAAAAATGAACACCAATATGAATAGTACCGTAATCGAAAGAAGGGTTTTGCTTTCAACCATCTGGCTATTTGCCGCGCTGAACTATCTATACTGCGATGTTATCTCTTTAATGGATTCCAACTTACTCAAGCAGTATTTGACCGGCACAGTCAATGGATTGGAATTCAATCAAGGTTTTTTGCTAGGAGCCGCGGTCTTAGTGGAAATTCCAATTGCGATGGTTCTTCTAGCGAGAGTGCTGCCATATGGAGTCAATCGCTGGACAAACATCATGGCTGGTCTGCTCATGACAGTTGTGCAAGCCGCGTCATTATTCGCTGGAGCGCCAGCGATGTATTACTTGTTTTGTAGCGTTCTGGAAATTGCGGCCACGGTTATGATTGTATGGTTTGCATGGAATTGGCGTTTGGCTGGAAGCTCTGATCAAAAAGTAAATCAAGAATATCCCGCCGTTTGAAACAAATGAGAATCGTGAAGTCTTATGCACGGAACATAAAATTTATTGACTGAGTTACTCTTTTCGGCCAGTGAGTCTTGCGCGACCAAAACCGCCCACCAAAGCCCGCACCGGACGCTGCGCGTTTTTGGGGCTAGTTCTAAGATATGGCAGTTACCACTCGAATTATCTAACCAGATCCGTACGATCCATTCCAATCACGCGCCGTCCATCTTCACTGTTAGAAGCAAGGCGGAGAGCTCATCGAGAAGCGTTTTGCCATGAGCAGTGATGTTATGGTAGACGTGCAGTTCTTGTGTCAGTTTTTTGCTGTTGACTTGGATAAAGTCATTTTTGAGAGTAAATAGGACAAATCCCCTATATAGGCGGTTATATGATAATCTTTAGTTAAATCAGTATTTAGCCATCTTTTTCGTCCACAATAATTGTGTACTGCCCTCTTGAGTCAGTGTTTCGTTTACCCTTGTGTCTTGAAAGTCTTGGACTGATACTTCAAAAAAGCGGCAGATCTATTTTGAGGAGACAAGTATGAAGACGACAATGCTTCCAAAAGAATCCGATGCGAAATCACCTGCCGGTGCAGATATTCGCTATCTTATGGATGGCAAAACAGGCGGCATGATCCATAGTACAGTCCCTCCGTACCAAATAAATAGGGCGACGGTCCACGCAACGGTGAGTGAATTCTGGTATGTGTTGGAGGGACACGGCGAGATTTGGAGAGATGACGGCAAAGAGAGCAGCATCACTGTTCTTGTTCCAGGCACATCCATTGATATTCCAGTAGGAACAGCGTTTCAATACCGAAATGTTGCAGACGTAGACTTAAAGTTCATTTGCATCACCATGCCGCCTTGGCCAGGAGCATCAGAAGCTACTTATGTTAAGGGCGTATGGCAGCCAACGATTTGATGTTGTTCTATCCATCAGAATAGTACAGTAGGGAGAAGATGGGTAACAATGCGTGCAGTGGACTTGGTGGTGGGCCGTGCAAAAAATGAGGAGTCCAAGCGAAAGCATTTTTTTCGTTTCGACAGTTGGTCCTCCCACCAAGCCGCTAATGCTGGCCGTTGGTGCCAAAATGATGGAAGAGAAGGAGTTGGTTACGTGAGCGAGATCGGTTCAGTGCTCCGAATTGGACGTCGCGTTGTCGTTTCTGGAATGGCTGGTGCAGGCAAGAGCACATTTGCCCAACAGCTATCGGCGAAGACCGGACTTCCGGTAATTCATCTGGACGTGCACTTCTGGAAACCGGGCTGGGTGGCGCCGTCGGATACGGAGTGGCGTGATATCCAGTCCTCATTGCTCGCTAGCGAGGAGTGGATTGCTGATGGGAACTATCACGAGACACTGGATTTGCGGCTGGAGCGCGCGGATACAGTTGTGTACCTAGACACGCCATGGTGGCTCTGCGCAGCACGAGCGTTCAAGCGTGGGTTACGACGTCCGGAGGGTATCCAGTTGCCTGACGGCTGCGAAGATACAGGATGGCGACGGTTGCGTGACGAATGGTGGTTGGTGTGGCGCGTCTGGTTGGGACGCAGGTCTGAGCGCGAGCGAGAGTTGGCGATCGTGGCGCGGCATGGAAGCCATACGGCGTTGCACGTTTTACGTTCCAAACGTGCCATCCGACAGTTTCTTGACCGCGTCTAGCTCTTCCTACCGAAACTCGCCCCATAACACTCGCGATATGTAAGCGGTTCTATGGGCTTTGGATAATGGCGAACCAACAAACCGATGTGTGGCACACACTTCCCATTCCAGAGAGAATCGCCTTAGAGCCTGGAGAATGGCGGTTCAGGAGGTCTGCTGCGCGTTGCAGTGATGAGTTTTGGAAGCTTGATCAGTAAGCTTGTAGCATTGAGTCCAATCGGAGGTGTAGAGCATGCGAAAAATCGTTGTGTACGAGTTGTTGTCTCTCGACGGGGTTGCCGAGGACCCAGATAGTTTCATCGCCGACTGGGACGACGCGATGGACGCTAACCTTGCCGCTGTGATCGCGACACAGGACGCGGTCATTCTCGGCCGCCGCAGTTACACGGCATGGGCGCAGTTCTGGCCGAGCAGCCAAATCGAACCATTCGCGACATTCATCAATGGGGTCACGAAGTATGTCGCGACATCGACGCCCCTTGACCAAGATTGGGCCAACGCGACGGTGCTCGACGGCGAGCTGGTCGAATTCGTTAGGGATCTCAAACAGCAGCGCGGAGGCGATGTCGGCGTTCACGCAAGTATCTCGGTCGCGCAGGTGCTGCTCGCCGCCGACGTTGTTGACGAACTCAGGCTCGTGATAGCGCCGAGGATTGCCGGCCGCGGAAGACGACTCCTCGATGGCTTGCCATCGACACAGCTCGAAACGATACGAAGCGAAATCTCACCGACTGGCTCTTTACTTGTCGGCTATCGGGTTATTCGTTAGAGCTTGGAAAATGACGATATGAGCCCTGGTGACCAAAGCTCAAAGGCAAGAATTCCAGGAATGGTGGTTGCTGCAAGCTGTTGGTGAGGCATGGAGGCAGGCACAATAGTTTCCGTTCGATGAAACGCCGCCTAACACAGCCCTTACAGGACTGCCGCTTTGCGGCGTGCGCAACGTGCACCCCGGCAACTACCGCCAGGGCAAGTCGCAGGCCGTTGGGCGCAATGCAAAGAAAGCAAAAAATTGTTTTGTGAAGACTCATTAAGTATTAAGGAGCAAAATGGGAACTTTAACTTTATTTATGCATGTATCCTTGGATGGATTTGGGGCTGGAACAAATGGCGAAATGGATTGGATCCACGTGGATGAGGAAATTTTCGATCATGGCGCAGAACGAATCTATGCAACGGATACTGCCTTATATGGCAGAAAAACATATCAACTCATGGAAAGTTATTGGCCAACTGCGGCAGATCAGCCGAACCCAACGAAACATGAGATCGAACATTCACGCTGGTACAAGCATGCAAAGAAGGTTGTCCTATCGAAAACGATGGAAGGCAAAAACCTCACCAACGTTCAGGTGATCAGTAAGAATTTGACTGACGAAATCAACAAACTCAAGCAAGGGACAGAAAAAGAGATTCTTATCTTCGGAAGTCCAACTGCCGGGCATTCCTTAATGGCGGCGAATCTTATTGACAATTACTGGTTCAACATAAATCCTGTTCTGCTTGGAAACGGCATCCCGGTTTTCAAAGATCTAAAGACCAAAACGAGTCTGGTGCTTATCAGCAGTAAAGTTTTTTCTTCTGGTGTGGTTTACTTGTACTACACAAGAAAAATATAGCAATGATATGTTTTGCGCCTAACAAAGCCCTTACAGGATGCTTCGTGACGTGCACCCCGGCAAACCTCGCTGGGGCAGGCCGCTGGCCGCTGGGCGGTTGTGTCGCTAGATCTACGATAAGATGAGGTACTTTGAAGGCTCCAATGCATACTGCTATTGTTACTGGCGTAAATCGCGGCGTCGGCCGTGGAGTTGCTAAACAACTTGCATTACTCGAATGTCGGACAATTCTTACAAGCCGTGATGCCATCAAAGGGCAACTGACTACAAATGAATTGAAGAAGGAGATTGGAGCCGAACTGGCTGGTGACCTTGTCTTTCACCAGCTTGATGTGACGGATACCGACAGCATCAAGAGGCTCTACAACTTTATAACAGATAAATACGAAGCGGCAGACATATTGATTAATAACGCAGCAGTGCTGCTCGACCAATTTGGTCGGATCATTCGGACCCCACTGGATATTTACCGCACAACGATGGCAACGAATGTATTTGGCCCCTTATTGCTTTGCCAGACATTTATACCGATGATGCTAAAACGCAATTATGGACGTATTGTCAATGTATCCTCGGGTGCAGGCCAGATTGAAAATATGGTCGATGATATGCCTGCTTACCGATTATCCAAGATTGCATTGAATGGCCTGACGTTGATGTTGGCAGATAGTGTGAAAGGCACCAATGTGTTGATCAATGCCGGGTGTCCGGGCTGGGTACGCACCGAGATGGGAAGTCCAGATGCGCCTCGTTCTATCGAAGAAGGTGCAGAAGGAATTGTATGGCTGGCGACCTTGCCTGATGGCGGGCCACACGGGGGGTTCTTCCGTGATGGACAATTGATCCCCTGGTGATGGTAACTCAAGGGTGGAGACACCGGTGTAATTGGCAATCGTATGTGCAGTCATCTTGCAGGATCCCTTCAATGTACCGCTCGGCTGCTCACATGAGTCGTTGGGCCCTTATGAGACGGTCATGTGTTCCTTGCCGCAAAAATAGTCGCGGCTAAACTTTATTCGTTGCTACTCTCTCAAAAAGGAGCGATTACGATGACTACTCAATCGCAAATTTCACCCCGCCGCGTTGCGTCCGCCGACCGCGGCGCCAAGGTCGTCGCCTTGGCAGGAATTGGACTGATCGGCTACGGCATTCTCTTCCTCATTCAAAACTTCACCGGCTTTATCGAAATCGGTCTCTCGCCTGACCTCGCGGGAGCCACTCCGGAGCAGGTCGCTGCTTTCAATCCCCAACTCTATGACTATATCAGCCATGTGCAAGTGGCTCTCGGCGGTGTCATCATTGCGCTCGGTGTGGCGGTCGTTGCGTTAGCATGGTTCGGCATCCGCACGGGCCAAAAGTGGGCACTTTGGACAGCTTTCCTTACACCCGTCATTGCGTTGGTAATTAGCCTGCCTCTGCACTACGTCTACGGCCTGGATACACTGGGCCACCTGGGACCGATTTACCTGGATGTGCTCATCTTGATCATCGGCACGGTGATTTCATACAATGCGCTAAAGGCGTAGAGAGCTCACACTCGGTAGCAGGCCAGCATGGAGTGCAGTGCGCTGCAAATTCTTTGAAGTTGTCTCTGAGCTATGACAGCCCTTCCGTTTTCAGGCTTTTTTCTCCCCAACTACCTCCAATGGGCTTACCCCACCGAGAGCATGCGTGGCAGGCTGCAGGCAGTTAGCCGTCTATATAACAACACCGTCAATATTGAACAACCAATTAGGAGCGAACCATGCAGGATCAATATACAGTTGTTCCAATGACCAGGGAGTATCTGGAGCCAGCCACTGAACTATTCATCTCTAATTACAAACACGAGCAAGAGGAAAGCCCATTACTTCCCGCCCGCGTGATCACTGAGCCGGAATGGATCTATCATTCACTTGAAGCTCGCTTGGGCAATTTTGGTGTGGCTGTCTTTGGACAAAATCGATTACTGGCTTATATGGTCACAGGAGCCCAGTTTCCATGGAAAGGACAGCAGGCTGTACTGGTTCCTGAGTATTGCCACGGCGCTGTCGAGCAGGAGAAACGAGAACTCTATCAACGAATGTACATGCATCTATCCCAGGAATGGGTCAATCACAATATC
>JBLMZU010000211.1:0-4377 GCA_050258995.1 Bacteroidota bacterium | reverse complement strand
GTCTATGTACTCGAGTAATTACTAAAATGACCAGTCATCTTTTGCGTCACTTGCTCTTGGTCGATTTTGGTATCCAGGTTCAGTCTTTCCAAATCTCTCTTTGATTTCACATCAGACGTTTGATATAAAATGAACCTGCCATCATCCCGGGATGATCCTGGGATGATCCTGGGATCATCCTGCCATGCTGCTTCGAGGTTGGTTCGAGGTTGATCCGTGCTTGGTTCGTGGCTGACCTGATCTTCCCCTTGTGGTGCCGTTGGGTCCAGCGATTGCCTGGGGCGTCGCTGCACGTAATTTTCGGGAAGAGAGGCGGGTGATCCATACATTCCTATCTTAACATGGGGGCCGGTCGTTTCCTTCTGTCTAGACTTTACATTTACTTTGCAATACTGAGGCCTCGAGCATATGCTTCAGCCCGCCCACGCGTTCACCCAAAGGAACGATAAAATAGGGATATTCACAGGGTCGCTCTCAACTTGAGAAACCGGAGAGCCGCGTGAAACGCTTCACATCCGAAAGAATGGGCAACCTCATAATGATCACCAGCCCGGTGGGGGACGGCTGCACCGGGGTGTGACGATCAAGGTTTGGGTATCGATTCTGTGTACGGTAGGCTGGATCCTGTCGCGGCAGGAGAAGGCTTCCGCCCTATTGGAAGGAGATCATCATGAACGATAGCCTCTCATTTGAGCGTGCTGCCGGGTTCTACGACCAGACACGACCGTTGTTCGAGCCGGCCGCCCGGCTGGGGATCCAGGCGATCCTGGAGCAGGCGGGGGCTTCGGCTCGCATCCTGGATGTGGGGACGGGCACCGGCCGGATCAGCGTCCCGCTTCTCGAGCGCGGCGCGGACCTGGTCGGGTGCGATCTTTCACCGGCGATGCTGAGGCGACTGCAGAAGAAGCGTCCCGAGGCCCGCATCCTGCAGGCGGACGCCTCCCGTCTACCTTTCCCCGGGGCCCGGTTCGACGCTGTGCTGACCGTCCACGTGATGCACCTGATCGCTCCCTGGCAGGAGGCGCTGCGGGAGTTCAAGCGCGTGCTCAGCTCCAACGGGGTGTATTTGAACGTGCGGACCGCGGCGTCGGTGGGGCCGTCGGTCCGGGAACGGATGCGGACGTTCTGGCGGACCTGGGTGGAAGCCCACGGCGTGCAGATCCACCAGCCGGGCATCCGGGATTTCGAGCAGTTCCGGAGGGAGCTGCGGTCCCTGGGCGCGACGCTGAGCGAGGTGGACGTGGTCCACTTCCCCATCCCGCTGACCATCCGGGAGGAGCTGGGGCGGTTCGTCTCGCGCGCCTATTCGGATGCCTGGGATATCCCCGACGACGTGCATGCAGCCAGCATGGAGGCGCTGCAGACGTGGGTGGACCAGGAGTATGGGGACCTGGACCGGAGGTATGAGGATGAGGGGATGTTTGTGGTCGACGTGGGGCGGTTTGAGAGTTGAGGGAGGCGTGAAGAGTGTTGTACGATGGGGGATGAATGTTTCCCGCCCAGGATGGCATTCATCCCCTTGTCGTGCTGGAAATTTCTAGGGATCGAGGGGGCTTTTGACGGCCAGGCCGCCGCGGTTGAGGACATGGGTGTAGATCATGGTGGTCTTGACGTCCTTATGGCCGAGCAGCTCCTGGACGGTGCGGATATCGTAACCGTTCTCGAGCAGGTGGGTGGCGAAACTGTGACGAAAAGTATGGGGACTGACCGGCTTATCCAGCTTCGCCTTGCGGGCTGCCTGTTTGACGGCCCTGTCAACGACAATTAGAAATGGACATGGCGACAATTAGAAATGCACATAAGGATGGATCGGATGGTTCACGGGCCAAAAGAATTAATCGGGGGTTTCTTGTTGGATGCGTTGGGCAGCTTGTTGGGCTCGGTGGCTAGGGATCTCCTTTCCAAACTCCACAATGATGCTGTGGTGGACGACACGGTCAATGGCTGCGGCAGTGGTCATGGGGTCTTTGAAGATTTGTTCCCATTGTGAAAAAACCAGGTTGGAAGTAATGATGACGCTGCGACGTTCGTAGCGTTCCGCCAGCAAGGTGAAGAGCACTTCCATCTCGTCGCGGGATTGTTGGACGTAGCCGATGTCGTCGAGGATCAAGACTTCGTAGGTGTCGAGACGGCGCAGTTCGCTCTCCAGCAGCAGGTCACGCCTGGCGCGCAACAATTCGTCCACCAGGTGAAAGGTGGGGGTAAAGAGAACACTGTGTCCCGCCTGAACCAGTTGGTGCCCAACAGCGGCAGCGAAATGGGTTTTGCCCACCCCGGGCAATCCAAAGACACCGCACCTGCGGTGGGTGCAGGTGTAAGCAGATTTTCAGTGCGGGTCACAAATTCGCCGGTGCACAGTTGCGCCAACTGGCAGGTGAGGCGCAAGGGCAGTTTTTTTTGGTCGAAAGCCGCCAGGGTTTTGCCGGCGGGCAGATGGGAGGATTTTTGCAGGCGCTCGACGCGACGCTGGCTGCGACCCTCGATCTCCTGTTCAAGCAGTTCGGCCAGGAAGGTTTCGAACGGCCAGGTTTCGCGGGTGGCGGTGGACAGCAGGTCCGCCACCGTCTCCACGGCAGTGGGCACACCGCACCTGCGGTGGGTGCAGGTGTGCGCAGAATGCGCAGGTGTTGTTGGATCTGTTCAAGCGCTGGCATGGCTACTCACGATCTGGAGGAACTGGTCGTAGAGCGACAGGTTGGCCGTCTGCGGAGCAAGCTCCGGGATGGATCGGGGAGCCGCCAGACTGCCAGTCAGTTCGAGGACGGTATTTTCATCCCAAACGGTTTGGTTTTGTTCCAGGAGCAAGGTCAGCGCCTGGGCGACGTCCGCTTCCAATCCGAGGGCCGCTTGCTTCAAGATCCGCAGGTAGATCAGGTCTGCCCGGCGGGGCGGCAAATGCTCGTTGAGAACCTCCCAGGCCTGGCGAAAGACCGCCAGCGGGAAAAGATCAGCGCGGTAGCGGTAGTTGCGAAATCCGCCCGGTTTGCGCAGCAGGCTGTCGATCACGTGGCGGTAGTTGATCTGGTAGTGGTGGGCGCCGGGTACACGCGGCAGGGTCTCAATCCGCTGATTGGCATACCAGACCTCGATGTGCCATTCGTAGATCCGAGCCGTGACACGCTTGCCTTTCAGCCCGCTGGGAACGCTGTAGCCGTTGCTGCCCACCCGCAGGATGCCATTCTGCCCGACCCGCACGTTCAGTTCACGCATCGGCGGCCAGGGCTTCGCGGTGAGAGGTTTCATCACCGCAATTTCCTCATCCAGTTTGACTTGTCGCCCAGCGTTGCGCTTGTCCATCATGGCGAACAGGAAGGTTTCGTAGGCTTCAACACTCTCGAAGTCGCGATTGCCGCGCAGGAGCAGGTGTTGTTTCACTGCCCGTTTCAGTCCGCCGTTGGAGGATTCCACGTCGCCATTCTCGTTTGGACTCGAAAGATGGATCGTGCGCGCTTCCAGTCCGTAGTGCCCCAGCAGTTGCAGGTACGCCTCGTTGTACCCGCGTGCACGCGGACTTTGCCGGTCTGCCACTCCCAGTGTATACGTGGCAGCCGTCGTGTGGTCGGTCTGATGTGCCTGCGGCACATACCCAAGTTTGAGCAGGGTGCTTTGCAGCCCCAGCCGGATCGAGAGCAGCGATTCGCTTTGCACCACGCGTCCCCATTCCCAGTTCGAGAACGGCAGAACACTGTGGAACAGAATGTGCTCGAATGGCTCTCCCTGCAGAGTCACTTCCAGATCGTTCCTGCAGGTCCCATCGCTTTGCAGGACCTCGCCGGGATTATGGATCTGGTCCAGTGTCAGGGTCGGGTTGCTGTGCAGCACCCGCCAGTTGCTGACATGACGTTGCAGCGTGCGCAGCTGTCCTTCCGTATAGGCAGCTCCGTCCCGTTCGCACAGCCATTCAAAAATGGCTTTGGCTTCCAGCTCGGGCGCCGCTGCTAGTTTGCTCTCGATCTCTGACCAGTCTTTTTCGAACGGATCTGGCCGTGTGCGGTAATCGCGTGGTTCCTTCAGCTCGCTGGGCAGCTGCCCTACTTGCTCATATTTTTGGACCGTCTTGCGGCTGCGCAGGTTGACCTTGACCGCCGCTTGTTGCTGGGTCCTGCCGTTGCTTCGTTCTTTCATCAGTAGCCTCACTTGGGCATCGGTTGCGGTCATTGGCTCTCCTTCTTCAGAAGAGTCTAGCCGTTTCTGACGCCTTATTCGGTGGGCATTTCTAATTGTCGTTCATGGGTAATTCTAATTGTCGTTAACCGCTCTTTGCGTGTCAGGCTGGTAATCCCGAATTCCACTTCGCAAGAGGTACGGTAGGTGCGTCCATTGCGTCGCCATTGGAATTGGCGTTCCAGGCGATAGACCTGTGCCAGACCCGGCCAG
>JBLMZU010000210.1:0-15006 GCA_050258995.1 Bacteroidota bacterium | reverse complement strand
ATTCTCTGTGGCTGAGATGAGTACAACCTGCGGCTCCTTTTTCAACAGGGCGCGGTAGGCCTCGACCCGCGCGTCCAGCAGCTCCTCCAGGGTCAGGTCGATTTTGTTCATTGCCAGCACGAGCGGGGTCCGGCGCGGGGTGCTGTCCAGGAGCGAGCCGATCTGCCTGTCCTCGTCGGTTGGCTTGGCGGAGGCATCCACCAGCCACAGGATCGCATCCACGCCCTCCAGGGCTTCCTGCGCCTCCTGGTTGAGATACTGTCCCAGCTTGTGGCGCGGGTTGTGAATGCCGGGTGTGTCCACGAAAACGAGCTGGTAGTGCTCCGTGGTCAGGATGCCCAACTGGCGCTTGCGGGTGGTCTGCGGCTTGGGAGAGACTGCCGCCACCTTCTGCCCGAGCAGCGCATTGACCAGCGTGGACTTGCCCACGTTCGGCCGTCCGAGGATGGCGATAAATCCGGAGCGGAAATCATTCATGTTTGTAGTCTATCATACTTAACTTCAGGCCATCACGGCCCCTTCCATCCTGAGCAGCCATTCCTTGGTCTTCAATCCCTCGCCGCCGCCGTAGCCGTGCAGCCTGCCGTCCCGGCCGATGACCCGGTGGCAGGGGATGACCAGCGGCATCGGGTTGGTGGCGTTGGCCCGCCCAACGGCGCGGGAGGCGTTCGGCCGGCCGATCTCGATGGCGATATCATGATAGGTGCACGTCTCCCCGTATGGGATGCGATAGACCGCCTGCAGGGCCTCGCGCTGGAACGGGCGGAAGAGCGACCAGTCGATCGGGATGGTGAAGGCCGTCCGTCTGCCGCTCAAATATTCCCGCAGCTCCCGGGCATACGGCGCGATCCTTTTTGTGTTCGGCTGGATGGGACGCTTCAGCTTCTGGAGATAGCGATCAAACTGAACCTGGGAGTCGGCCCATTCGACGGCGACCAGTCCCAGGTCCGAAGCCGCAATGCGCAGGTCGCCCAGGCGCGTGCCATTCAGTTCACCGATGTAGAGGGGAGGAGATGAGATATGCATTTACATCCCTGTTAGTTGTAACTCGTTATAGGGCAAACGTAGGGTAATCGTAGGTTTTACGTCAAGCAGGTTTGCCATCATTATGATAAATTAGACGCAGTAAGGTGATTTCTCTTCTCCTCCTTTCGCAAGAGAGCCGCGGTCGGCGTCCGCGGTTCTCGCACTTTAAAGGGGCGTCATCAGCGCCGCAACCTGGCTTGCTGGCAGTCACCTTGTTCACCATTGACCAGCAAAATTCAAAGTAACCCTGCATTTTCATTTTTGGTCCCGGCGATACCTGTATCGCACTGCGTTTGGGGCAGCGCAAGTGCAGGAGCGGGGTTGCGGCACAGGCATTATAATAATCGCGTTATCACTTCCTGAGAGGATGCCATGACAATACAAATCACAATTGTTGGCCTGGGACAGATCGGTTCATCGATCGGCCTGGCTTTGAAAGCCCGCAACCTCGACCTCCGGATCATTGGACATGACAAGGAGGTCGAGACTGCCAAGCAGGCGCAAAAGCTGGGTGCTGTGGATGACGTGAAATACAACCTGCCTGCTTCCGTGCAGGGATCCAGGATCGTGATCCTGGCGCTGCCGTTCGCCGGCATCCGCGAAACGCTGGATGTGATCGCCGCGGATCTGGCGGAGGGTTCCCTGCTGCTCGACACGGCGCCCTCCAAGGCAACAGTGGCGGCCTGGGCGAAGGAATTGCTGCCCGCCGGACGCTATTATGTAGGGCTGACCCCGGCGATCAACCCGGCCTATCTGCACGGCACCGAGTTTGGCGTGAAGGCCGCCCGGGCTGACCTGTTCGACAAGGGCCTGATGGTGGTCAACGCGCCGCTAGGAACCCCGGAGGGCGTGTTCAACCTCAGCATGGACCTGGTGTCGCTCTTGGGCGCAATGCCGCTGTTGATGGACACTGCCGAAGCGGACGGCATCCTGGCTGCGGTCCATATGCTGCCCCAGCTGGCCTCCTCCGCGCTGCTGGAAGCCACCGTGGATAAACCTGGCTGGCAGGAGGCCCGCAAGCTGGCCGGGCGCCCGTACGCTTCCGTGACTTCCGGGACCGCCTATCACGACGACATGTCGTCACTGGCCGACGCCGTACTGGAAAACCGCGAGAACGTGGTGCGCCTTTTGAACGCCTACCTGACCGCCCTAATCGAGCTGCGCGATGACATCCAGGACAACGACCGGAATGCCGTGGCGCAGCACCTGGAGTCCGCTGCGGGCGGCCGCATCCGCTGGTTCAACGAGCGCTCGGTGGCAGACTGGCTGAATCGTGACGCTCAGAATATCGATATTCCCTCCTTCGGCGAACGCGTAAACCAGACATTTTTCGGGACATCGCTGACCGATAAACTTAAACCCCGCAAATAGATTATGGTGGAGAGGTTGCATGCAGCGTCTCCACTGGCACATCCTATGCCGGCTCCCTGTTATTGTTATATTGTCGAATGTGCGGACGGAACCTATTACACAGGCTGGGCGGTGGACCCTGAGCGGCGGGTGGCCGTCCACAACAAGGGACGCGGGGCCCGCTACACCCGCATGCGCCTGCCGGTCAAACTGGTCTACGTGGAACCCCAGCCCGATCGGACGACCGCGATGAAAAGGGAGATCGCGATCAAAAGGATGAATCGTGCGCGCAAGGCGAAATTGATTGAGGCGCAGAGCTAGGCTGGTCATTGGGAGAGGGCCTGTCGGTGAATGAAAGAAAAAGCCTGAAGGCTTCGAGCCTCCAGGCTTTTTCTTTACGGTGTAGGGTTCCTTTTGGGAGTCTAGCTGTGTCTTTAATCCGTAAACAACGGCAGGTGTCCCAGGGAGATGATATTTCCCCACTGGGCGCGGTCGCCTTCGGTGAAGATCGCCGCCTCGGCTACCACGGTGGATCCGGCCTTCTCGAGGATCATGCGCATCCCCTGGAGGGTGGAGCCGGTGCTGATCACATCGTCCAGGATGATGACCTTTCTGCCTTTCATCAGGTCGATGTCCTTTTCATCCAGGATCAGGACCTGCGGCTCGCCTGTCGTGATGGATAACGTCTCGGCGGTGAGCGCCGCGCCCATGTAGGGCTTGTAGGTCTTGCGCAGGACCACATAGGGCTTGTTTGTCTCGGCCGACAGGGCATAGGCCAGAGGGATCGACTTCGCCTCGGCGGTAACCAGCACATCATATTCCAGGTGCACAAGCCTTTTGCTCAATTCCTTCGCACAGGCCTGGACGAGCTCGGTATCGCCCAGAATGTTAAGGATGGCGATCCGCAGACCGGGCTTGATCTCGAACAGACGCAGGTCACGCTTCAGCCCTGCGATCTCGACAGCATATGTTTCACGATGGGACATGTTTCCTCTTTATGGATCATGCAGCGTACGCATGGATTTGTTAAGTGGGTTTTCAGTTGGGTAGTTTATCACAATTCAATATATAATCCTCTACAACCATGAATGGGACCATGCTGGTAAAAATATGCTTCCCGACCTTCAAATGAACGACCACCTGCGCCTGCGAAAGCAGCATCCCTGCGGCTCCTATGAGTGGACCGTGGTCCGCCTGGGTGCGGATATCGGCCTCGAATGCCGGGGCTGCGGCAGGCGGATCATGCTGACCCGCCGGGAATTATCCAAGAGACTTAAAGCGAATCTCACCGAACATAACAAAGATGAACAATCAAACACCTAAAAAGCCACATATTGTTTTTTACTTTTCTGACACGGGCGGAGGACACCGTTCTGCAGCTGAAGCGATTATTGAAGCGATCGATCTGGAATATAAGGATCAAGTCACCACGGAGATGGTGGATTTCTTTAAGGATTATGCGCCTCAGCCCTTTAACCGCGCCCCGGCCATGTATCCCTACATGGTCAAGGCGCCGCGGGTGTGGGGCGCGAGCTTCCATGCCACCGACGGGCGGGCCCGGTCGCGCGTCATTACAAGCACCATGTGGCCGATCGCACGCCAGGCCGCAAAATCCATGGTCAAGGGCCATCCTGCCGACCTGATCGTGACCGTCCATCCCTTTGCAAATACATTTGCATTAAGAGCCCTGGGGGCCCGTCGCCCGCCTTTTATCAATGTCGTCACGGACATGGTGACCACGCATGCACTCTGGTTCGACAACCGCGCCGATATGATCCTGGTGCCCACTGAGACCGCCCGCCTGCGGGCCATTCGATTTCACATCTCCCCTGAAAAACTGCGCGTGGTCGGGCTCCCGGTGGCGGACCGTTACTGTCAGCCCATTGGAAGAAAAAGCGTCCTGCGAAAGAAGCTGGGCTGGCCTGTCGATAAGCCGGCCGTGCTGCTGGTGGGCGGCGGGGAGGGGATGGGTCCCCTGGCAAAGACCGCCGCCGAGATCGACGCCTCCGGCCTGGACATCACGCTGGTCATCGTCTGCGGGCGGAACCAGCGCCTGAAGGATGACCTGGAGGCCCGGAAATGGGACAACCCGACCTTCGTCCATGGCTTCGTGCGCGAGATGCCCGATTTTATGCGGGCCTCCGATTACATTGTGACCAAGGCCGGGCCCGGGACGATTGCAGAGGCGCTCAACGCCCAGCTGCCGATCATCCTGTATTCCAAGCTGCCGGGCCAGGAGGATGGCAACGTCACCTTTGTGGAGGAGGAGGGCGCCGGGGTATGGGCACCGCGACCAATCGACGTGGTCCGCGCCCTGACGCGCTGGATCTCACGCCCTGAGGAGCGCCTAAAAGTGATCGAGAATTGCCGGCGGGCCGGCCGGCCGGAAGCGGCCCGCACGATCGCACGCATTATCGGAGAGAAACTGGAGTTGTGAGGGAGGTGGAAGACAAGTAGAAAACGAAGCCTTTACGTGCCTGCCTGTCTCCTGGTTTCTGTTTTGTCTTTCTTATGGAATTTCGATCCCCTCCTGTGCGAACGCGGCTCTGATCTTTAAGAGTACGCCCTCCCTGACACGGCTGATATCATTTTTTTTCACATCCACCCAAAAGCTAAGGTTTACCTGCATGCCCGAATTGGTCAGGTTCACAAACACAACCGACGGTTCCGGTTTGTACAGGAATCCCACGATATCCCTCCCCGCATCCATGAGGATCTGTTTGACAGCATCCGGCTCACAGGTCCGGGGCAGGTTCAGACTCAGCTCCGCCTGTCGCTGGCTGGTGCGTGAGTAATTGACGATCGGGTTCACAAGCACATCCGAGTTTGGCAGAATGACCAGGCGTCCATCTGTGGCGCGCATTTCGGTGGCTCGCAGATCGATTGCTGTGATCGTCCCATCGAACCCCTTTACACCGATGGTCTCCCCCACGTGGAACGGCTGCTGGACCAGGAGGATTACGCCGGCCACGAAGTTCTTCATCACATCCTGCAGAGCCAGACCAACCGTTAATCCGGCGATCCCGAGCCCGGCCAGAAATGCGGTTACGTTGAAGAATCGCTGCAAGGCCAGGATCACCCCGCAGACGATGATCGTCCAGTAGGCTAATTGGGAGAAAAGCTGAATGACCCCCAATGGAATTTTTTTCTGATCGAGCATTTTCCGCAGGAGGCTGCTCAGGAACCGTGCCAGGTAAAGAGCGATGATAAGGATCACCAGGGCAGCGAATAAATTCAAGAAAAATGAAAGAAGTACTTCCCGGAGTGATTCAAGATATGCTTGCATATGACTCTCCTTCTCTTCGAGTGACTGGCGGTCTGGTCGTCTTCATCCAGAAGGCGTGCAGCTTATCAACGTATCTTAACCGAAAGTGAATCGAGCGTCCACCGGCCCGGAACTTCCTCTTTCTCCCGAAACCAGCAGATGGGAATCGCCTGATATAATCTTTTGGATGTCAAACTTGAAGACCTCCCCCGTGGAATTTCTCAGCCAAAGCCCAGACCAGACCCGCCGGATCGGCATCTGTCTGGGCCGGGCGCTGCAGCCGGGCGACGTCATCTGCCTGCAGGGTGATCTGGGCGCGGGCAAGACCACCTTCGTGCAGGGCATTGCCCAGGGATGGGGCTCGCAGGATGCGGTCTCCAGCCCGACCTTTATTCTTGTCAATGTGTATCGGGATGCAGGCCAGGGACAGCTTTTTCACCTGGACGCCTACCGGCTCGACTCGGTGCTGGAGGCGGAGGAGCTGGATCTGAACTCGATGATGGCCCAGGGCCCCCTGTTGGTCGAATGGCCCGAACGCATGGAGAGTCTGATCCCGGGCGAGCGCTTATGGATCATGCTGGATCATGTGGACCAGGAAGAGCGTCAAATGAAATTTATGTCTCACGGCAAACGCTATGATGATCTGCTGGAAATCGTCCGGGATGCCATCCAGGGAGGCGACTGATGCTGCTAACCGTGGATACATCGACTGCCCAGGTTGGGGTTGCGATCTATGATGGCGCACAGGTGCTGGGTGAATACATCTGGCGCAGCCGTCAGCACCATACCGTGGAGCTTGCACCGGCCATTGCCGAGCTGCTGGCACGCTGCGGCCTGTCCATGGACGGGATGCGCGCCGTGGGTGTCGCCCTGGGACCGGGATCGTTCACCAGTTTGCGCGTCGGGCTTTCGCTGGTGAAAGGGCTGGCCCTCGCATGTGACCTGCCGTTGATCGGAATCCCCACGCTGGACATTTACGCCGCCGGCCAGCCGCCGTCAGATCTCCCGCTGCTCACTGCCATCCAGGCGGGACGGAGCAGGCTGGCCCTCGGCTGGTACCAAAGCTCCGGGAACGGCTGGCAGGCGCAGGGCCCGGCGCGGGTCGCCTCGATCGATGCGTTAATGGAAGAGATCAAAGCTCCCACTTTGGTGTGTGGTGAGTTCAATGCCGGGGAACGCGAGCGCCTGGCCAAACAAGTGAATGTGCGGCTGGCCTCTCCGGCCCAATCTGTGCGGCGTCCCGCCCTGCTTGCAGAACTGGCCTGGGCCCGCTGGCAGCGAGGCGATGTGGACGAGGAAGCCTCGCTGGCGCCCCTCTATCTGCATACGACCGAATCCAATGTCCCATGAACGTACAGATCCGCAGGATGACCGTGGAGGATATCCCGACCGTCGTTCAGCTTGACCATATCTCGTTCAGCCTGCCGTGGCCGGAACGATCCTTCCGCTTTGAGCTGACCAGCAACCCGGCCTCCCGCTGCTGGGTGGCGGAAGTGGACGGGCAGGTGGTCGGCATGATTGTGGCCTGGCTGCTGGTGGATGAAATGCACATCGCCACCATTTCCACGCATCCCGATTACCGCAGGCACGGCATCGGCACCAGGCTGCTTGCAAACATCCTGCTGCATGGTATGGATGAAGGCGCAACGAGTTCCTTTCTGGAGGTGCGCGAGAGCAACCTGGCAGCCCAGGAAATGTATCGGAAATTTGGCTATGAAACAGCCGGCCGCAGGAAACGGTACTACCGGGACAATGATGAGGACGCCATCCTGATGATTTTGAAATCGCTGAGCAGGGTGCATCTCATCAAGGAGGGCGGCCCGGCGACCGGCGAGGAGCAGGTATGAAAGCGCAGGAAGCTTTGGATACACTGGCGCAGCAGATCTCTGTCTGTACGAAGTGTGACCTGTACAAGGGGCGCACCCACGCCGTGCCCGGCGAGGGACCCACGCATGCCGAGATCATGTTCATCGGCGAAGGTCCCGGTGCGAACGAGGATAAACAGGGACGCCCCTTCGTGGGTGCCTCCGGTAAGTTTCTGGACCAGCTGCTGGCCGCGGCCGGCGTGACCCGTGCCGACGTGTGGATCACCAACGTGGTCAAATGCCGCCCGCCCGGGAACCGCGACCCGGAGATGGTTGAGATCGAGACCTGCACCACCAACTACCTCGACCAGCAGATCAAGATCGTCAACCCCCGCATCATCGTCACGCTGGGACGCCATTCCATGAGCCGGTTCTTTCCGGACGCCAAGATCACCCAGGTCCATGGACAGATGCAAAAGGTGGGGAAGCGCTATATCATCCCCATGTTCCATCCCGCCGCGGCCCTGCACCAGTCCCGGTTCAAGCCCATGCTGCTGGAGGATTTTGCCAGGCTGCCTGCCCAGCTTGAGGAGGCGCGGGCGGCACTGGGAAAGTCAAAGAAGTCAGCGAAGAAATCGTAATTAATTTCCCCTTGCCTTTTTCCCTCTCCCGGTGGGAGAGGGGCCAGGGGTGAGGGAAAGGAAAAGAATGTCTACCAAAGAAACCCTCATCAAAAAACTAAAGGAAAAGGATGTACGTATTGGGATCCTGGGGCTTGGCTATGTGGGATTGCCGCTTGCGGTGGTGTTCGGCGAAGCCGGGTTCCAGGTGACGGGATTCGATCCCGACGCACGAAAAGTGGAGTCCATTAACCGGGGCGTTTCCTACATCCCGGATGTAAAGACCGGGTCGATCGATAAGCTCGTCAAGTCCGGGAATCTGGCGGCCACCACCGACTTCTCCATTCTTCAGCAAATGGATGCGGTCAGCATCTGCGTGCCCACGCCGCTGCGCCAGACCGGCGACCCGGATATGTCGTTCATTATCTCGGCCACCGAGCAGCTGGCGAAGTATATGCACAAGGGCATGGTGGTCGTGCTGGAATCAACGACCTATCCCGGCACGACGCGTGAAGTGCTGCTCCCCAAGCTGGGCACCGAGAATGGATTGGTGGTCGGCGAGGACTGGTACCTGGCTTTCTCGCCCGAGCGCGTCGACCCCGGCCGCGAGGACTGGACGACGATCAACACGCCCAAGGTCATGGGCGGCATGACGGAGGCCTGCGGCGAAGTAGCCTCAGCCTGGTATGAGGGCGCCATCCAAACGGTTCATCCGGTCAGCTCGGCGGAGGCCGCAGAGATGGCCAAGCTGCTGGAGAACACCTTCCGCATGATCAACATCGGCCTGGTCAACGAGCTGGCCATCATGTGTGAGCACCTGGGCGTGGACGTCTGGGAGGTGATCGACGCGGCGGCCACCAAGCCGTTCGGCTTCATGAAGTTCACCCCGGGGCCCGGGCTGGGCGGTCACTGCATCCCGATCGATCCGTTATATCTGTCGTGGAAGATGAAGTCCTTCCATTACAACGCCCGCTTCATCGAGCTGGCCTCCGAGATCAATACCAACATGCCGCGCTACGTGGTCAACCGCATCATGGAAGCCTTGAACGACCGCGGCAAACCCCTGAAGGGATCGAAGATCCTGGTGCTCGGCGCGGCCTACAAGCCGGATATCGACGATGTGCGTGAGTCGCCTGCCCTGGACGTGATCGGCCTGCTGCGTCGTAAGGGTGCCCAGGTCGAATACCACGATCCCTACATTCCACAGATCCATCACGAGGCGGAGGGCTGGCGCATGGACAGCATCACCGACCTGATGGCCTCAGTCGCCGCCGCGGACGGGGTGGTCATCATCACCAACCACAAAAGCTACGATTACAAGGCCATCGTGGAATGTGCCAAGTTCGTGTTTGACACTCGCAACGCAACGAGGAAGGTCATCCGGGACGACGAGAAGATCGTCCGGTTATAAGGTGGTTTACAGGTCAGGCTTTTCGAAGATCCCGCCTGGCGGGGCGGCCTGACCACCCTCTTGGAAGATGGGCGGCGGTTCCCCCACAGGGCGCTTTGCGAAACCCGCCCTACGGAAAGGATAAGCGATGGGAAATTATATTGTCACGGGCGCAGCGGGATTCATCGGCGCACGCACTTCCGAGCTGTTGCTTAAGGATGGTCATACGGTGGTGGGCATCGACAACCTGAACGACGCCTATGACCCGCGGATGAAGGACTACCGCCTGGAACGACTGCAGTCCACGAGCGGCTTTACCTTCCATAAACTGGATATCTCTGAAAAGTCGGTCATCGATCCGTTCAGGGAGCAGAAGTTCGACGGCATCATCCACCTGGCAGCCCGCGCCGGCGTGCGGGCCAGCGTGGACAATCCCTGGATCTTCGTCGAGAGCAACGTGACCGGCACGCTCAACATGCTCGAGATCGCCCGCCAGACCGGGACGCCGAAATTTGTGGTCGCCTCCACCTCCAGCATCTATGGCTCCAACCCTCCCTACCCAACGCCGGAGACCGCCTCGAGCAGCGAGCCGCTCCAGCCGTACGCCGCCAGCAAGAAGGGAGCCGAGGCGATGTGCCATGCCTACCACCACCTGTACGGGATCGACGTCAGTGTAGTGCGCTACTTCACGGTCTACGGTCCCGCCGGGCGGCCGGACCTGGCCCTCTTCCGCTTCGTGCAGTGGGTCACCGAGAGACGCCCGGTCCTGGTCAATGGGGATGGAGAGCAATCGCGTGGCTTCACCTACATCGACGACATCGCCCGCGGCACGATCCTGGCCTTGAAGCCGCTGGGATACGAGGTTATCAACCTGGGCGGACATGAGGTCATTACCATCAACAACCTCATCAAGCTGATCGAAGATGTGATCGGCAGACAGGCGGAAGTCCGCCATGGTCCGCCCAACCCGGCCGACATGTTTACCAACTGGGCGGATGTCAGCAAGGCCGGCTCGCTGCTTGGCTGGGAGCCGCAGTACGATATGCGGGCCGGCGTCGAAAAACTGGTGGAGTGGTATAACGCAGAGCGCGACTGGGCGAGCGAGATCCTCACCCAATAAGGAAGCTCACAGCCGGGGCTGATATTTTGAGTCGCCCGCCTGTTCCCACAAAGCAGAACCCAATGTCCCTGTTCCAGAAAATACGTACGAGGCTGCAAGACGATCCCCTGCTTCAGCGCGTCGTCCGTAACAGCAGCTACCTGTTCGGCAGCAGCGCGGTCTCGGCGGTGATGAGCGTGGTGCAGATGATCGTCGTCGTCCGTTTGCTGGACCCGGACGAGTACGGTCTTGCCACAGGCATCATCATGGTCTTTGCCACCAGCGTAAACCAGCTGCTCTCATTCCGGATGAGCGAGGTGGTGGTCAAGTATGCGGGCGAGGCATTGGTCCACGACAGAAAGGATCGCGCCGCTGCGCTCCTCAAGGGGATCGGGCTGACAGAGGCAGCCACCTCGGTCGTTGCCTATCTGGTATTGGTGATGCTGGCCCCCTGGGCGGCTGCAACATTTGCCAAGGATGCTGCCGCGGCACCGCTCTTTGTTTTCTACGGTCTGTACCTGCTTGCCAATATCGTTTATGAGACGTCGGCGGGCGCGCTCCAGACCGTCAATCATTTTGGCCGGGTGGCACGCGCCAATTTCTACCAGACGACCGCGACCTTTTTCCTGGTCGTTTTCGCGGGCCTGATGGGCTGGGGAATTGTGGGGGTTTTGCTGGCCTACCTGGTGGGAAAGACCGTTGCCGGCATCATGATCACGACCTCCGCGTTTCGTGAAGTGAAAAAGGAGCTGGGAGCCGGCTGGTACCGGGTCCCGTTGCGCCTGGTACACGACTGGAAATCCATCGGCCGCTTTATGGTAAGCACCAATCTCAATGGGACGGTCAACCTGCTGGTCCGGGACAATATTCCCCTTTATATCGGTTATCTGCTTTCCACAACGGAAGTTGGCTATTTCAAATTTGCGCTTACGCTGATCAACCTGATCAAGCTGCCGATCGAGCCGTTCATCTGGCCGACCTACGCGGAGATCACGCGCACCATTGCACAGAAGCAGTGGGCCGTTACCAAAAGGCTCCTGAAGCAGGTCAGCTCGATCGCAGGTGCCTGGACCGTCCTGACCGGGGGCGGGTTGATCCTGCTGGGCTGGTGGCTGATCCCGCTGGTCTTCGGCAAGGAATATGCCCCCTCCTATCCTGCGGCTGTGATCCTGATGGTCGGGTATGGGGTCGCAAACATCCTGAACTGGAACCGGCCTCTGCTGCTCGCCCTGGGCCAGCCCCGCTATCCGCTTTTTGTTTCGGCATTCGTCGGGGCCATTGAGCTTGGCCTGTTCTTTTGGCTTGTGCCGCACAGCAATTACCTGGTCGCTTCCGGGATCTTCTCCGCCTACCTAGCAGTTTCGGTCCTCTGGATGGTCTGGCGCGGCCTGAACATCATCAAACAGGAAGAAGCCCGATGAAGATCGCTGCCATCGCCGGTTCCACGGTCCCGTCCGATACGGCCAACAGCCTGCAGGTGATGAAAGCCTGCCAGGCCCTGGTGCAGATCGGGCATGATGTAACGCTGCTGGTCCCCGGCGTCAGGAATGCATCCGTCGATCTCCGAGCCCAGTATGGCCTGCAGACGGATTTCCCGATCGAGTGGCTTTCCTCGTCCAGCCGGCGCATGTTCACCTGGGACGCCGTCGGCAGGGCGCGCACTTTGGGGGCCGGGCTGATCTACACCTGGTTCCCACAGTCGGCGGTCTTCGGACTGCTGCGCGGCATGCCGGTCCTCTTCGAGATCCATATCCAGCCGACCGGTCGTTTCGGTCCGGTCTGGCACCGGCTTTTTACAAAATTACCCGGGCGCAGGCGGATCGCTTCCATCACCCGCGCCCTGGTCGATCTTCTGGAGCATGATTTCAATCTGCACGTTCCGCCGCAGGAGATCGTCATCGCTCCCAACGGCGTGGACCTGGAGCGCTTCGCCTCCCTCCCGGACCCGGTCGCGGCCCGCCGCCAGACCGGTCTGCGCGAGAGTCCCACGGTGATGTGCACGGGGCACCTGTATGCCGGGCGCGGTGCAGAGCTTTTCCTGGCGCTGGCCGAATCGCTGCCGCAGGCCCATTTCGTGTGGGTGGGCGGCCGGCCGGAGGATGTCTCAGACTGGAAGCAGCGGGCCCGGTCCGAAAACATCACCTTCACGGGTTTTATTCCCAACCGTGACCTGCCTGTGTACCAGGCGGCTGCCGACATCCTGTTGATGCCCTACGGCACATCGATCATGGGCTCGAGCGGGACAGCGGATTCGGCCGCCGTTGCCAGCCCAATGAAGATGTTCGAGTACATGGCGGCCGGGCGCGCCATTGTCACTTCTGACCTGCCTGTGATCCGTGAAGTATTGGATGAAGACAGCGCAGTATTTTGCCAGCCCGGCGAGATCCACGACTGGCGGCTGGTGATCGAGTCGCTGCTGGACGATGAAACGCATCGGGCCAGGCTGGGACACCAGGCGAAACTTAAGGTCCAGGACTATACTTGGGTGGCCCGCGCCGGGCACATCATGAACGGATTTCCATGAAAGCAACCTCGATCAGACCAAAAGATTTTTTCATCATCACCCTGGCCTCCATTGTGCTGGCCCGGTCGTTTGCAACGATCCAAAGCGGCGACCAGACGGCCGGGTTCCTGGGCTTTTTTGTTATTTTTTTCGTTTCCTTTCTCCTGCTGCGACTGTCCTACGAATGGGCCAGGGGCGGCGGGACACTGGGTGTCATCATTGCCCTGGCTTTCGTATTACGGCTTGGCGTTGGCCTGGGCCTGTACATGGGTCTGCCCGTGTATGGCTTCAGCGACAAGGATGACCGCGCCGGGTATGTCTTCACCGATGCGCACAACCGCGACAACCAGGCCTGGGCGCTTGCCACCTCCGACCGCCCGATCGTCGATGCCTTCAGCAGGAAATATGTCTCCGACCAGTACGGCGGTCTGCTAGCATTCAATGCCCTCCTCTACCGTTATCTTTCGCCGGATGCGCAGCGGCCGTTGATGCTGATCCTGTTCTCTGCATTCTTTGCCGCCCTGGGCGTCCCATTTTTATGGAGGGCCGTCACCCGGGCGTTTGGCGAAAAAGTCGCCTGGGCCTCCACCTGGATCTTTGCATTGTTCCCCGAAAGCATCCTGCTCGGCGCTTCCGCCATGCGCGAGCCGTATATTCTCACGTTCAGTGCATTTGCACTGTGGGGATTTGTCAGCTCCGGGGTCTATGGAGCAGCTCCCTCGGATGGCAGGCTGCCCGACTCCAAAATCGGATCCTACACCTGGCTGGGTCTTGGCATCCTCGGCATGCTGCTCGTTTCACCTGCCGTTGCCATCTACACCCTGATCATCTTTGCCGGCTGGATCTTCTTCGCCAGCGAAAAGCGCCAGCTCTCCTGGAAGGCCATCCTGGCTATCGGGGTCATACTGATCGTTGGCCTCTTCCTGCTTTCCTCCTCGCTCAACCGTTCCGGGCAGTTCAACACCACCTCGCCGTTGCACGTGGTCAACGACTGGCTGCAGTCGGCCGTGAAATGGGATGCCTACCAGCTGGAGCGCGAATCGGGCTGGGTACAGAAGCTGTTCGACGAAATGCCGCAGTGGATGCGCCTGCCCTTCATCTCCATCTATGGTCTGCTGCAGCCCGTCCTGCCGGCGACGTTCATGAAGCCGACTGTCCCGCTCTGGAAGGCGATCGGCTTCCTTCGGGCCATCGGCTGGTACGCGATCCTTCCGCTGCTGATCCTCTCGTTCGCGGCCGCGACAAACGCCGGGTCCAGGCAGAAGCGCAACCTTGTCCTGTGGCTTGCCCTCATCACCTGGACATGGATCCTGCTGTCCGCCCTGCGCGGGGGCGGCGACCTCTGGGACAATCCACGCTACCGGACGCTGCTGTTCGTGTGGCAGTCCATCCTGGCCGGCTACACCTGGGTCTGGTGGCGCGAGACGCGCAGTATCTGGGTCTGGGTGGTTCTCGTGATGGAGCTGGTATTCGTCCTGATCTTCACCCTGTGGTATGGCAGTCGCTATTACCACTGGCCGGGCCAGCTGCCTTTTGCGGGCATGGTGGCTTTGATCCTGGGAATGTGGGGGGCCATCCTGGCGGTCGGCTGGTGGCTGAATAAAAGGCGCGCTTGACACTACCCCATGGGAGTTTATAATTCAGTCGTTGAATTTTGGAATTGAGGAGATTTAATGCCTACTGCCCTCATCACTGGAATCACAGGACAGGATGGATCTTACCTGGCGGAACTCTTGTTATCAAAGGGGTATCAAGTCATTGGCGTTGCCCGTCGCTCGAGCACGGTAACGAACGAGCGGATCGAGCATTTACTGGATGATATTACAGTTGTCCAGGGGGATCTGCACGACCAGGGCTCGCTGCTGTCCATGCTGGAGGAATACAAGCCCTCCGAAGTCTACAACCTGGCCGCCCAGTCTTTTGTGCCCACTTCCTGGAACCAGCCGGC
>JBLMZU010000209.1:0-11715 GCA_050258995.1 Bacteroidota bacterium | reverse complement strand
ATTGGAATTCGAACCAGAGACTGCGGCAATCGGGCCGATAACACAGGTATCGATGTGGTTATTGTTCCCCGCCACTGCTACAGGCAGAGGATCCGTCCAGGTGGGATTACAGCTCGCTGCGGCAGGTGGCAGGCTTGGATCGGAAAGACCGATCGACGTCAGCGGGACATCTCCCAGATTCTCGATCGTGAACTGATAATATACATTGGCCCCTGCCTTTTCCGCCACAAAGGAAGTCCAGGGACCCGATGGACTTGCGGAAACCTGTTTCAGCAGTCCGATCTGCGGATGGGGCGGGTTGACCGTCAGGGTATCTGCCGCGGTGTTGCCGGTGCCCGCATTTGTGGAAGAGACAGCTCCGCTGGTGTTTGGGTAGGAGCCTGACCCAGCAGCCGTAACATTGACTTTCACCGTGCACATCCCACCCGCCGGGATCGTTGCACCGGTCAGACCGACGCTATTTCCAACAGCCGCGGTGACTGTCCCACCGGCACAGGTTGTGGATGCATTTGGGATGGACGCATTCACTAATCCCAAAACATAGACATCTGTGAAAGCCACACCCGTCAAAGCGTTATTCAAGTTGGGATTGGTGATCGTGAAGGTGAGGGTGGATGTCCCCCCCGCAAGGATAGGGTTGGGAGCAAATTGTTTGGAGATGGCCGGAGGGGCCAGGACGATCAAGGAGGCCGTGGCAATTCCGGTCGACCCCGTGTTTGTGCCGCCTTCCGCGGAGGAAACAAATCCGCTGACATTGTCATACACCCCGGAAGCTGTGGAGGTTACTGAAACACTCACCGTACAGGAGGCACCGGCAGCCAGCGTCCCGCCGCTAAAAGAGATCGTACGGGGTGCTGTGCTGGTCAGTGTACCACCGCATTGCGTGGACGAGCCCGTCGCCAGATACAGACCGCCTGGCAGCGTGTCCGTAAAGCCTACCCCGGTGAATGCCACACCGGTATTTGGGTTTGTCAGAGTGAAGGTCAATGTTGAAGAAGCGCCAGCGGCGACCGGGTTGGGCGAGAAGGTCTTGCCAATCGTGGCAGGGACTGGCGTGCCGCAGCCCGAAAAACTCACATTATCCAGGTTCATATCATTCCCGCTGGAAGTCGCGTTGGCACCATATCCATAGATGCGAAAATAAGTGACGCCGGTCGTACTGGTCTGGTTGGTAAAGCTGTACGGGCCGTACACAGCCCAGGAAGTGGTGGAGGAAAAGTTGGTATTTGAAGTCCAGTTGTTTCCATCAACGCTGAAGTAGATCGCGTCGTTGGACGGACCGTTGGCTTTTCGCTGGGCGTCGAAATGCATCGTCACCTGGGTATATTTACTAGTATCGACTGCGAACTGAATATAGGAATAGGTGGCCGTGTTAATCGGACCCGCGTTGGGCCAGCCATAGGTGCGAATGCCAGGCTGAGGAGTCCCTCCTGAAGTGGTTGTATCTGCTTCTGCAACCAGGCCATTGCCAATGCTGATAGCCGCTGTTGTCACATTGGCCGCTTGTGTGCTTGGGGCCGGTAAGGGTGGCGGATTGGACATGAACCCGCTGAAGGTCCAGCGCGCCAAGGTTAAGCCACAAACAGGTGCTGGTCCGGCAGGGGTGCTGTTCACCGTTAGTGTGTCTGTGGCGGAATTTCCTGTGTCGAGCGCACCAATAAACAGATGGCTGGAGGTATTGGTATATGTTCCGCTGATAGGCACGGTTACATTGACCTGGATCGTACAACTGCTGTTCGTAGCCAGGCTGCCGTTCGAGAAGGACAGAGACGCGGCCCCGGCTGTTGGAGCAAAGGTTGGCGAGCCGCAGCCTGTTGTGGATGCATTTGCAGGATTTGCCACCACCATGGCTCCCGGCGCGTTCGGAAGAGTATCCGTGAAGTTGAGACCGCTAAAGGTCGCGGAGGTTGGGTTTGTCAGCGTAAACGTCAGGGTGGAAACTCCACCGGCAGTCGTTGGATCCGGGCTGAAGTTCTTTGAGATCGTGACCGCCGAAGGGTCCAGGATATAAGCGTAGCGGGTTGAAACGCCAAAGTCCGAGTTATAGTGATAACTGCTTCCCGAGAAGTCGTAAAGGAGGGTGCTTAAGGGCTCAGGATTGGAGGAGCCAACACTTAAAATCTTGACCCGGTATGTGACGTTGGCTCCGCCGCCGACTTTACCCACATCATTACAGGCGCGGTAATTTGGGCTGTTGGGATTATTCTCCCAGAGACAGGCATCCCCATAGAGTTTGTCGCTCGGACTGGAGACATGGGCCGAGGTATCCGCGGTATAGGTTGTTGAAACCGAGAGCACCTGGAATACCGTGTTCGGGAAATTGATAAAACTCTCGATCTGCTCGTACCCGTTGGTGGCAGTCGCCCCCACCAGCCTGATGTAATACGCGTTGCCCACCATCAGGGTCATTGTCCCGCCGCTGGCCACGGATGTAAGACTACCGAGCGTGGCACCATATTGGACGTCCGATACTGTGTTGCGGTTCTGGGAAATGAGATGCTCTACATACAGATCACGGGGCATGGGCGTGCTGACTACACCCACGGCATCGGCTGTGGCAGTAATATGATAGCGGCGGGTATGGGTATAGGCTGCGGCATCACGGGTGACGGTCACTTCGAAGTAAAAATCCGTACAGCTCCCGGCTGCCAGGCTGGAAATGGAAAGGGTGCCGTAGGATCCCGGCCGCAGATTGATATAAGGGTCCGTGCTGTCCCACACGAAGGTGGCGCTTACTTTCAAAGCAGCGGCGTCCCCATTATTACAAACCCGTGCCCCCACTGGAAAATTGTTGGGCCATACATTGATGTTATTGCTATCCAGCCCAATGACATTCCAGGTGAGCGGGTTGACCGTCAGGATTGCCGCAGCAAAAGCATTCGATTGTGGCTGAAGTAAGGAGGCGAGCAGGAAAAAGATCAGAAGTGCCGGCAGCGCAACGCGCAGGAATGAATAAGAGCGTGGGTTCATTGAGGATTTCCTGTTCAAGAAGAACTTTGAAGAGAATATTTTTCTAAGAAATTCTATGGGCTGCCAAAAGGGACGTCAATCATTAAGCTGCACAGTTCTGTTAGGAACACCTTACAAAAAGATTGAGGCAATCAAATTGATCGGCTTAAGGCTGATTTCCAATCGCAGGTTGTTACTCCCCCTAAGCGCCTGGAAAGATCCACATTTCAGAGAAACGTATCCCCACGCTCTCATTTTGGTGACATATTACACCTGACTTGAGAGGCGGTAATCGCTAGAATCACAAATGCGCCCAAGGACAGCATCTCACTTATCCAGGAAAATCATCGAGGCAAACAACATGAGCACCAGTAAACCCACCAAAATCATTATTGGCCTGCTGACGGCCTTTGAAATCCTTTTTCCGTTTCTCATCATGCCGGGGCTATTGATGCTCTTGATGTTCGGTTTTTTCCTGCCGTTGTTCGGCGCGCACTCCTCCCCGCGACCCGAAACGTTTTATCGGTCGATAATGCCGGTCATAATGGTTTTCTACCCGACCATGATGTGTTTTACGGTTGTGCAATTTGGCCTGCAAATATTCTATATCATCCACGAGATCAAGAACAAGGCCCTGACGGATACCATCCGCATCCTGTTCGTCATCGGCACCTTCTTTCTGCCCCATATCACCATGGCGATTTACTACATCGCCTATCTGTGGAGGGACAACACCCCAGAAGCAAATCCCTCCCCGGTCCAGGCGGGGATTTGAAAGAAGCCTCATTCGATCAGGAGTTGAGCGCTTCATGGAGGCCCAGCCGGGCACCGCGGGAAAAAAAGAAGTGAACCTGCCTGCTCTCTCTGGCGTTGGAAAGGTGGGGATAAGTATCAAGTTTGAAATAGGGAACATCAATTCGAGAGCCAGCGTCTATAATGTGAGATCGTGAACAAACGATGTTCACGGCTGGTCAATGGGGGTAGAGATCTTCCATGGTAACCGGAGGTCAAAAGATGATTCGCAAATTATTCATCCCCTTGTACATAATCTGTCTGACAGTAACGGCATCATGCAGCCCGAAGGCTCCCCCAACCTCCCAGGCCGGGATGCCCAATCCGGCTTCGGTCTACTGCGAGAAGAACGGCGGCAGGCTGGAAATGATACAGGATGCCTCGGGCGGGACGGCCGGCGTCTGCGTCTTCCCGGATGGAAGTGAATGTGACGAGTGGGCCTATTATCGCGGCGAATGCAAGCCTGGAGAGGCGACGGTATTACCCGTCCAAAGCCAGACACCCGTCCCAACTCAAAATCCCGCCGGGAACGCTGGCGGACAGATCGTTTTTTATTCCAACCGCGGCAATGGCTATAACAATGTCTACCGGCTGGAAATTGAGACTTCCAGCCTGGCACAGCTCACGAAAAATGAGACCAATACCTTTTCCGGGCCGTTTTCGCCCGACGGCACTCATCTGCTCTTCACAGGCTTTGGATTGACTCATAGCTTTGTCGGTGTAATGGAAGCGGATGGCAGCGGGCAGACGGACCTGACGAATCAGCCGGACAGCGATGAAACCTTCCCGGCCTGGTCACCGGATGGCAGTCAGATCGCCTTTACCTCACGCCGGGACGGCAACAATGAGATATACGTTATGGGCGCGGACGGCTCCGCCCAGAAACGGCTGACCGACAGTCCAAAAGATGATTTCGCGCCTGCATGGTCTCCGGACGGGTCGCGCATCGTCTTCGTCTCAGATCGCGACAACCAGACAGGGAATTACAGCCTGTATCTGATGAACGCCGACGGCACAGGCGTAGTCCGGCTGACGCAGGATCAGAGCAGCGACACATCCCCGGCCTGGTCGCCGGATGGGACCAGGATCGTCTATCAATCGGTCCGGGATGGACAGGCTGATATTTATCTCATTAATGCGGATGGCTCTGGAGAAACAAACTTGACTCAAAATACGGCCGATGACGGCGCTCCTCAATGGTCGCCAGATGGCATCCGGATCGCATTCCAGTCGCACCGGGATGGGAACTGGGAAATCTATCGCATGAACGCAGACGGATCCGACCCGGTCAATCTAACCCGCGACCCTGCGGACGATCAGTCCCCGTACTGGGGGCCTTGACCTAGATTTGCACCACCGGAGACCTACGCGGGCCTGCTCTATCAACAGCAGGCCCGTTTTTTATCTATATGAAGCCGCAACGATCGACTTCCGCCAGGAGGAATGATAGATATCACATGCACGAGATGTTTAATATCCGTATCTTTTGAAGAATACCAATGTCATGTCAGTGCAGACGACCAGAATGCGCCTGATTTTATAATTTACAGGGTACGCAGCGCACGAACACCGCCGCAGAAGGATAAAATGGTATGAATGCCATAAGGCGACTTGGAAATTCCAGCCTGGCCGGGACAGCGCTCCTGGGCTGTCTGAGTATCTTGGTGTTGTTAAGTTTATGTGGCTTTCTGACAGGCATTCGACACCCACAGTCTCTTGCACCGACACCTACGATAACCAACTCCAGCAGCAGTCCCACGAGGGCTGTATTGCCCACCGGTACAGTCACCCAAATCTCGTCTTCTGCGACCGCCTGGATCCTGCCCACAAATACCCATCCTCCCACACAAAGAGCCAGGAATACACCAACTCGCTTCATGACGGCAATGGCCTTATCTACAGTTTCCCCATCCGCTCTTGCCACAGGTCAGACCAATTCGACCCGATCCTGCGTCCCGGGCACTCCCCCACAGGTTGGTAAAGTCCTGGATGTCGTGGACGGAGACACGATCAAGGTCCTGCTCGATGGACTGGTTGTTAAGGTCAAATACATCGGCATTGATGCCCCTGAGAGTCTGACACGGCTGGAATATCTGGGAAAAGAAGCCCGGGCAAGAAACCGTGAGCTGGTCTATGGACAGGATGTTCTGCTCTATAAGGATGTCTCGGAACGGGACCGGTTTGACCGGCTCCTGCGTTATGTCTTTGTAGGCGACAGGTTTATCAACTACGAGCTGGTCGGCATCGGATACGCAGACGCTCTTGACGAAGCCCCTGATTCTGCCTGCGCCCTGCTGTTCGCGCAGGCCGCATCCAAGGCCAGGGACAAATCCCTGGGCATCTGGGCGCCGCATACCCCCATGCCTGAGGAGGCCGCGGCAGCCGGCAATCTGATTATTTTCAGCGTCAATAAGGAGGCTGAATTTGTCGATATCCAAAATGTAACGGAGACACCGATCGATTTGAGCGGCTGGAAGCTGGTTTCTGAACAAGGCAAACAGGAGTGCAAACTGGGAGGCACCATCCAACCTTCCGAGATTTTGAGGATTTTTTCGGGCAGCAAGCAACCGGGCTATAGCTGTGGCTTTGACAAGCCGATCTGGGATGACACCCAGCCGGACCCGGCTATTCTCTATAACAGGGACGGGAATGAAGTGGACCGCTACCCGTAGAGAATGACATTGTAAGGTTCTTGTATAGTCATTGATATCATATGTGTATATAATATAGGTGCTGGTTGATTATTGTCTGCATCCAGCGCCCTCCCCAGGTAATAGTGTACCTGGGGATCTTATTGTGAAAATTCCAGAATGAACGGGATGGCATGCTGGAAACATCTAGACTCTATGAGGTGAACATCATGGACGCAAAGAAGAAAATAAGATTTCCTGGTCTTTTAAAAATGGGAATCGCCATGCCTTTGAGTATGCCCGCCCTCGTGTGGCTTTCCGTACATCAAGAGAACGCAGCATGGAGCGGTTTTGGGAAAACGGTGATCTCATCACTGGAAACAAAAACCTTCTGGGATTGGCTGGATCTGCTGCTCCTGCCCTTGATCCTGGCAGGGGGGACTCTTCTATTGAGCCGCTCCCGGCGGAATACGGAACGCTATCGCGCTGAGGAAAACGCGACACTCGAACGAGAGATTGCCAACGACAGCCAGAAGGAAGAGGCGCTTCAAAGTTACTTCGATCGGATGGATGACCTGCTGCTCAAGGAAAAATTATCTAAGTTTTCCCCGGAGGAGGTCCGGAACGTTGCCAGGATCCGCACTCTTTCCGTATTGCGAGGGCTGGATCCCAAACGCAAGGGGCTTGTTCTCCTTTTTCTGAAGGATGCCGGCCTGATCGACCGCGAGGCAGTGATCGATTTGTGCGGTGCCGATTTGAGCGGGACAGTTATTCCTTTTGCCAGCCTGGGACGAGTAAACCTGAGCGAAGCTGACCTGAGCGGCGCCGATCTGCAAGGGGTGGGTCTTGCCAAAGCCTATCTGGGCGGGACCATCCTGAAAGGTGCCAATCTGGTGGGAGCCAATCTTGCAGGAGCAGATCTGTTCGAAACCAATCTTAGCGGCGCCAATCTTGCCCATGCCCGGTTAAACGGAGCCAACCTGAATGGGGCAAACCTCAGAGGCTGCCGTCTCAATGAAGCCAACTTGAGCGAAGCCAACCTGAGCGGTGTGAATCTCAGTATCGGTGATTTGATCGGCGCCAACCTACGCAAAGCCAACCTGGATGGCGCCAGACTGGCCGGAGCCGATCTCCGTCAGGCCGACCTCTCCGGGGCCGAGCTCACCAAGGCAGACCTGGAAAAGGTCAAATCCCTCGAGGGCGCCACACTTCCTGATGGGACAAAACATGGGTAGATCGATGTAATTATTCATCGAAGACTCTGATGTAGATCATCAGAGGACAGAAACAATTGCATACCTATAAAGAAGTACCTCCTGTTCATTTGTCGGACAGAAGGTACTTTTATTTGTATCACAATCAGGCAATTGTCAATTTGCCTGTCCCACTCCATCGATGCATACATCAGAAAACAAGCATGAATCAAACATCCCCCAGCTATCGACCGGCCGGGGGATGTTGATCTAAAGATTTAGTTTAGGGGAAACAGGTCACAGTTGGCACCCAGTATCCCACGGTGGCGAGGGCTTGCACCGTGTCCGTGCGGGTGCAGGTCAAATTGCCAAGCGTGTCATAGAACTTGACCGTCACAGTTGCCGGGCTGTTCTCGGTGTTCTGGATGTAGAACGCAGAGTTGTATGTCCCCCCATAGGCTGCCTTGAACAGCATCGGCAGGTAGGAGTTGGGACTGCCCGCCGCGAAGCCGTTGTAGGTCGTCACCTGCGCACCGATGTGCGGACGTCCCACCCCCACCACCGGCTGGTCCGACGTCACCACCACACCACCCACCCACTCGGCAGGCAGCGAGCCGCTGTCGCAGGTGGCAGACGGCACCCAGTAGCCCTTGGAGGCCAATGGCTTGATTGTGTCATTCTTGGTGCAGTCCAGGTTGCCATTGCTGCTGTAGTACTTGATCGTCACAGTGGCCTGCACGGACGGGTTCGTGTTCTGCAGGTAGAAGGCGGCATTGTATGTGCCGCCATAGGCACCCTTGAACAGCATCGGGATGTACGAGCTCGAGCCACCGCCGGTGAAGCCGTTGTAGGTCGTCACCTGCGTCCCAATGTGCGGGCGTCCTACACCGACGATCGGCTGGTCGGACGTGACCACCACACCGCCCACCCAGCCGGCAGGCAGCGAGCCGCTGTCGCAGGTGGCAGACGGCACCCAGTAGCCCTTGGATGCCAGCGGGTTGATCGTGTCCGCCTTCGTGCACTGCAAGACGCCTTCACTGTCATAGTACTTGATCGTGATCGTGGCCACATTGCTGGTATCCACGTTCTGGATGTAGAAGGCTGAGTTGTACGAGCCGCCATAGGCACCCTTGAACAGCATCGGGATGTAGGAGGTGTTGCTGCCGCCGGTAAAGCCGTCATAGGTCATGACTTCACTGCCCACATGCGGGCGGCCCACGGCCACGATCGGCTGGTCCGATGTCACCACCGCACCGCCCACCCAGCCATCCAGCAGAGAGCCACTGTCGCAGGCAACGGTCGGCACCCAATAACCCTTGGAGGACAACGGTGCGACCGTGTCATTATCAGTGCACTTCAAGTTCCCATCGCTGTCATAGTACTTGACTGTGATGGTTGCCAGGCTGGAAGCGACATTCTGGACATACAGCGCCGAGTTGTAGGTGCCATACGCCTTCTTGAACAGCATCGGTACATACGAAGTCAGGCTGCCCTGGGCAAAGCCGTCGTACGAGGCGACTTCCGCCCCGATATGCGGGCGGCCAACGGATACGATATTCTTGTTCGAAGTTACCGTGACACCGCCCACCCATTCTGCTGGCAGCGGCTGAAGTGTGTTGCTGACCGTATAAGTCTGATCTGTAGCAGGCTCACCGGCCGCCAGGGGATTCCCATAAAGGTCTTTAATGTTCTGAGTGCCGCTCAGGTTCAATCCTACAACGCCGTTGAAGGTGGCCAGGTCGCCACCCGATACCGTGACATCATAGGTGCTTGGAGAATTGCTGGCCACATTCGTCACCGTGGCTGTTGTGGTTCCGTTCACCACAAAGTCTGCACTGTCCACCTGGGCCACTGATTCACTAAAGGTCGCCCGGAAGACGAGCACATCGGCAGAAGTGGTTGAGGTCGTCGGGACCTGCCGGGTGAAGGAAAGAAGCGTAGGAGGTATAACATCGGGGATAAACTCATAGGCTCCCAGATCGCACTTGCTTCCCTGAGGACGAGCCACACCGCGCTGGTCCACACCGTTGACGGGTGCCGTATTGCAAGTGGCTCCCCCGGCGTCGATGGCCGGTGAGGCAAGTAGCAAAGCCATGGTCTGGGTGAAACCGCCGTTATCCGCCAGGGGTCCCAGGTTGGGATCCGAATTGGATTTGATATTGCCCGTACAATCACTGTTGTTCTCAACCAGCATCGACGCCAGTGTTATTGTCCCGGGAGTGAGCTGGTCGCAATCCTTGCCACCAACGACGCCAGCAGTCATTGAGTTCGCCAGAATGCTTTCGGTAATGGTCACTGTGCCACCGTCCGCCTGTAAAGCGGCTGCGCTGGGCGTCGAGGTAGTAGTTTTATTATCTGAAAAAGTCGAATTGTAGATCGCGACCGTTCCATCTCGAACCTGGATGGCACTGCCACGGCTGCCGGCCGTGTTGTTCACAAACGTGGAGTTTGCGATCGTGGCAGTACCGCCTGGCATTTCGATACGAATGGCCCCACCCATATCCGGAGCGCTGTTGTTGACGAAGGTGCTGCTGGTGATGTTGAGCGTTCCGCCACCGGCCTTATAAATGGCGCCGCCATCTGCTGTTGCCGGGACCGTGGGATCCGTACAAGTGTTGGTATCAAAGGTCGTGTCTGAGATATTGATCGTGGCCGCATCCGGGCTATACAGGGCGGCACCGCAGTTATTACCGGCGCCCGAATCGTTATGGTAAAACAGGCTGTGAGTCACCGTCAGCGTACCAGTCCCCCAGAAGTACAGCCCGGCGCCTTTATCGGCCGTGATGCCGTTTTCAAGTGTGATATGGTCCAGCGTAAGACCGACAGGGGTACCGCTGCCATCGACTTCGACCACGCGGTTGTCGTCTTTTGCATCGATGATCGCGTTCGTCGATCCGCTTGCCTGAATGGTCAGATTCCCACTAGTAGGACTACCGATATCCAGATCGCCGGTCGTGTTGCTCGATCCAGGGCGGGTCAGCTGGTAGGTTGTTCCGCTTTGCAGAACGATGACATCATCGGGGCCCCCGCCCGGGTAGACGCAGTCATTGTAGGTGGCATTGGTATTCGCAGCGATGATAGCTTCACGCAGCGAGCACCAGCCGTTAATGTTGATTTCATCATCTGTGGTGGTAACGGTTATGGCTCCGGCCGCATGGACCGGCGAGGCTGCCGGCAATGCCACCATCACCATGACAGTGACCAGCACAAGTGTTAAGAATTTTTGAAAAAGCGATGAGGAAAGGGATGTAGTGCGCATAAAGTTCCTTTCGGGTTAAAAAATTACCTCGATGTTAACTTCCTTGAATGATATGCAGGGAATGGTACCCATGTGCCAACAAAGTGAATTCAAACGGTAAGTACGGTGTAATCACCCTCCTTCAGTTGTGTTTTATTTTGGTTGTGCGTAAGTAAGGCAATAGGAACTCCTGTATTTTTACGATAGAGAATGGACAACCACATCTTCAGCAGACCAGTACCTTGCAAATACTATTTGCCCATTAGCAAACTGAAGCCATGACGTTATATCTTTTTAAAAGTTACAAAAGGCAGTAGTTTTCTGGACAATTTACATCTTCTTTATAATCTTTTTACAAGCGTATAACATATCAAAACGACAACAAAAAATGCCCGAATCGGGCGAATCTATACTGTTATTCACACCTTTCATCTCTTAAAATGGACTGCCCCTGAATTATGATGATCGGTTAACAAATTTGCAAACAGCAACTATTTTTTTGAACCATTGCAAGAACATTGCAAAGGAATAATTTTGCGCTTTAAATAAAAACAACCGCCAGGGAACATCCTGCCCTGGCGGTTGTTGGTCGCTGCACTTGTTTATTTGTGCGGGTCGATGACCAGCTTGATGGCTGTCCTGACCTGATCCTCGATTGTCACGTCTGCAAACTCAGGGACGCAGGCGACGTCGATCCCATCCTGCTTCAGGTAGCCTGTGGCTAATACGAGGGCTTTGATCGCCTGGTTGACGGCCCCCGCCCCGATCGCCTGTACCTCTGCATGTCGGTGCTCGCGGATCACACCAGCGATGGCCCCTGCAACAGCCGCAGTGCGGGAATCGGCGGAAACCTTGATCATGTTTGCTGTTGAACCGTGCGGATTTGAATCTTTATTGTCCATCGGATGCCTCC
>JBLMZU010000208.1:0-14824 GCA_050258995.1 Bacteroidota bacterium | reverse complement strand
GGATCTGGTGGATATTCCCGGGAATGGGCCGGTCCTCCGTCTGGCGCTTGTTCGCTTCCAGCCGCAGGCAATAAACTTCATGATCTGTCTGCGATAAGGAAGACAGAAAGCGATAATCGTGCGGAGTGTAATTCTTTGAAAAATAAATGATCTTCATGAAAGATGCGGGCACATTTAAAGGTTGCAGGTTCAAACGTTCCAACCTGTTAACGTTCGACAGCGATCAGGCACCCAGGTCGGTCCAGCGCAGATCCTGTCCATATTTGAAATCGTGCAGGGCTTTTGTGCCAATCACATTCTCGATCTGGTCCGGCTTGATGGCGCCCACTGTGGCAGGGCGCAGCACGTCGATCATGTCGCGGGTGAAGACCTCCCCGGCCTGGATGTCGCGCGCTGCTCGCAGGCAGCGGCGCTGGACAATTGAGGTATCCTGTTCATTCCCAGCGATGAACTTGTCGGAGGAGCCGAGGGCCCGCTCCAGGATGCGCGTTTCCTCCACCATGCGGGCCCACTTCTCCGGATCCATGGCGAACTTATGGTCGGGTCCTTCGCGGTCGTTGCTGTCGGTGAAGTGACGCTCGATGACGCGCGCGCCCAGCGTCACAGCCGCGACGACCGGCGCGACCGCGTGCGTATGGTCGGACAGCCCCAGGATCACATCCGGGAACATCGATGCATAGGTCTTCAGCACGTTGATGTGCAGATGGTCGTAGTTGTTGGGACTGGCAGTGTAATTAGTGTTGCACTGCAACAGCACAAGCTGCCTGTTGATCTTCAGGATCGCATGGACGGCTCTCTGCACCTCCCCAATGGTCGAAGCGCCGGTGGCCACAAAGATGGGCTTGCCCTTGCTGGCCATTCGTTCGAGCGCTTCGATCCAGTCGATCTCCCCGGAACCGGCCTTGTAGACCGGAACATAGGAGTCCAGGAAATCGATGGCGTTGAAATCATAGGGCGAGGAAAAATAATCGATGCCCACCTCCTGGCATTCCTCCATCAAAGTCATGGTCCACTCAAAGGGGATGGATGCGGCGCGGTACACCTCCACCACGGATTTCTTCCAGGCCGCCTGGTGGCTGACTTGCGAGTTCATGTGCGAGAAACCATAGTCCGAGACGATCCTGGGCGCGTCGAAGTTCTGGAATTTGGCTGCGTCCGCTCCCGCCTCCCTGGCCAGGCGGATGAGCAGCTTTGCCCGTTCCAGGTCGCCGTCATGGTTGGCGGCGATATCGGCAATGAAATAGGTCGGATGGTTCATGCCGATGGTCCGATTTCCAATTTTGATTTCCATTTTATCCTCCGTTGGTCGAGAATGAGTTATCCTGACTTGCAGCCACTTCGTATATGTATTTTGTGGATAAGTCCCCAATTTTTCGGGATAGAACTGGGGAAATATTGTGGAAAAACTCCGCCAAAACAGGCCTTAATGTTGATAACCCCTGATTTTCTGTGGATAACCCTGCCGGAACTGTGTATAAAACCCGTCCAGGCCGGTGGAAAAAGAGGGGATTTCACAGTCCAAATCTGTGGATAGTTTGTGGACAGACAGCCATAAATGGTGGGATCGCCGGGCGGCCAGGCCGGAGCCCTCGACCGAGCGCGGCGCGATCAGCTCTTGCCTCAGCCCGAAGGTGCGCGCCACCGCAACCCCGAAATGATATTTGTCGATCGGTTGTGAGCCAACCACATGATACAGCCCGCTCAGGTCCTTTTCGAGCATGGCGATCAGGATGCGGCTCAAGTCATTCACCCACAGTGGGCAGAACACTACATCCGTAAACCCATTGACATTTTTCCCCTCGCTGAGATTGTTGAAAAAGAATTCCATCAGACCATGCTGCCCTCCCAGCGACCAGCCGAAGAAATTGACCCTGGCAACAATGGCCGCGGGATTGGCATCCTGTACCGCCCGCTCGCCCTCCAGCTTGGTCCGTGAGTAGATCCCCAGCGGATTTGGCTCATCCTGCTCCGTATATGCATCCATCCTTGTGCCGTCAAAGACCGCGTCGGTGGAAAGATGGACGAATTTTATATTTCTTTCCGCACAGGCGGCAGCCAGCTCACGAGGCAGGTCGGTGTTCAGGATTTTTGCCTGGACAGGATGCTTCTCACACTCATCCAGGTTCGCCAGGGCGGCGCAGTTAATGACCCAGTCGGGCCGGGCTGCATCCAGGGTCGGGATGAATGTTTGCAGATTGATAAAGTCGGCCCGGATGACAGGGAACGGGGCAGACTTCAGCTTGCCGCGGTCCACGCCAATGACCTCATGCCTGCCCATGGCCTCCACCGCGAGATTAATGCCAAGCATTCCACTGGCGCCGGTAATGAGAAGTTTCATGGGTCAGATGCAGGAACCTGGGTTGGGAACGATTTGAAATTTCCAGTCCATGAATGGTCCTTGTTTGCTCCGCCATTGCCCCGCCCGTCTTCGCCGGGCAACCCCGGAATTACGCCGGGGCAATGACACAAGCTATTTTACAGCTTCAAATAAGCCGGAATCCTTTGTGATAAAGATGCTGCCTTTTTCCTGTAATTCTTTTTCCAGATCAAGCTGAAGAGTTGCCAGCTCGCTTTCTGATAGCTCACTCATCCGCATCCCGGAGCGAATATAGTCCATCAGGGGCTGCACCTCTGTTACCTTTAAGTTATCCTCATAGCGGGAGAGGGTCACCTGAGAAAAATAAGGCCTGAGCTGCTCCCTCCCATTTTCCAGGGTAAATGGACTCGCGAATGACTCCCAAACCTTGTTGACATGAATCCGCACATACCAGTCCATCATTTGCTTCATGTGATTTTCGCCCACAGTTGTGGCGATCACGTGACCGCCTGGCTTCAGGACACGTCTGATTTCCGCAAAAGCCTTGTTTCGGTCTGGGACATGGTAGAGCATGTGATTGGCGATCACAGCGTCGAAGGTTTCATCCTCGAAGGGGATGGCCTGGGCGTCGATCTCCCTGAACTGGAAGGCGCGTCCGGTGACGACCAGGTTTCTCCAGGCGGCATCCAGCATACCCGGGGAAAGATCGCTGAGGGTGATCCTCCATCCCGCAGGGATCCTGTCGATGCATGACTTCCACAACAAACCCGGGCCGGATCCAAGCTCCAGGATTTTCGAATCGGCAGGCAGCCTGACAAGCGTATCGAAGACCCATCTGAACCAGCCATACGGATTGGTGCTGAACCGGCCATGGATTTTGACGCGCGCGCTGAGATTGGTGGCGTCCCTGTATTGATCGGTCTTCAAATAGTTCTGATCGGTGAACTTTGACATCGCACTGCTTCACTTCCTGATCACGATCAAAGGATATTGTCCATTTTTGCCGAAGAAACGCGGGAAATGTTCTTCCAGCCAGTACACCAGGCGCAGAAAGCTTTTGCCGCCAAACTGGGGCCGCACGAACCAGCGCATAAAGCGCGGGCTCAGGCTGCGCCAGGGATAGACCTGATAGCTCAGCTCCCCGCCCAGCTCCCTTTCCAGCCAGGCGGGCGTCATCTTTTCCACGAAGGTGCCGCTTTGATCCTCCTCCGTGCTCCAGTTCTTTTTCTTCTTGGCGGCGCGCCCGCTCATGCGGCGGGCCAGTCCGATGAACGGCTCGGCCATGCGCATCAAAAGCGGATTGTGCCAGCCGTTGATCACCACGGCCGTCCTGCCTGTTCTTAAAACACGGTTCAGCTCCAGATAGGCGCGTTTATGCTCGCTAAGCGGCAAATGGTGGATCGTGTGCATGGACACAACACCCTCAAAGGCTTCCGGGCAGAAGGGAAGATTGGCAATATCTGCCACAACAAACAATCCCTTGTCGCCGAGCCGCGTTCGCGCTTCCTTCAGGGCGGTAATGGAAATATCCGCACACAGGCGATAGCGATAATGTTCGGAATAGGTCAGATATTCGGGCCACTGCACCGGGCCCGAGCCGGCGTCGAGCAGGATCTCTCCTTTCGGTGCGAGATGGCGGTTCACGCGCAGGTGACACTTGTGAATGTACTCGCGCGAAACGGGACGCAGGTCCTCGTAGCGGGCGTTCTGATAGAGCCCGTCACCAACCTGCGACCAGCCGATCTGATCATAAAATTCGCGGACTTGCTGTTTGGTGTTTTCCATATGATCCCAAAAGGGCGAATCGTGATCCGCTCCTACAAGAAAATCAATCCTTCCACGTAAACGGCTCGCCGACCAAAAACCTGAATGTATCAGCGAACTGGAACATTCCTTCCTCGCTCAATACCTTTTTCACCGGCCAGACCTCCAGATCGTCCCAGAAGTTCATCAGCCGCCAGGGGAAGGGACGGGGATATTCGAAGAAGAAGCGGTAGGCGTAGTTCCAGGCCTTGGCGGTCTGCTCCTCCGTTAAGCGGTGTCCCGGCAGATCGGATAAGACATTTTCAAGTATGGAAAGATATTCCTCCCAGGAATTCGGGTCGATGGTGAAACCTCGGCCGCGGTAGTGGGTCTGGCCGCAGGAAATGACCGGGATGCCGTTCATGGCGGTCTCGACGCCGACCGTGGTCGTGTAGGCCAGCCCGAGATTCGCGATCTCGATCAGGTCGTATGTATTGACATTGTCCAGCGCGCCGATCAGGTGGATGTGACCAGGGATCCCAGGCAGGGCCTCCCGCACTACCGTTCCCATGGATTTTGCCTGCGGGACGATCTTTTCCCCAGGGTGGATACGGACCACCAGCTGCACATCATTTCGTTTCGCAAAATACTGGACGGTCCTGGTGATCCACTCGCTCATGGACCCGGCGAAGATATTTCGCCCAAGCGTGAGACTGTCTCCAAGGACATTGGCTGCGAGCAGGACGATGGGCCGCTCATCCAACCCAAGGGCCTGGCGCGTCTGCTCCGCTCCCTGGGCGGAGACGTACTGCCACAAACGCTTCGACTTGCCCCAGACGCGTGCGCCGCGGCGGGCATTCTCCAGGTCGGCGAGACGCTCGTACATCTCGTCGGTCATCGGCAGGCTGCAGCGATCGCGGACGAGATAATCGGTGTCCTGGCGCATGATGGATGTGTTCTGTGCCAGCCAGATCTGCTCACGCTGGTCGTTGAATTCAAAGGTCATGGCGGGGATGTTGAGATAGCGGGCCACGCGGAAGACGATCCCCATTTCGAGGATCAGGCCGTTCGGGATGAGGACCGCATCCGGTTTGTGGATCTGCATCCATTCGAGGGCGGTCAAGGCAGCAAAGGTGTTGCGCTTGATGCGCAGATCGTACAGGGCGCGGTCCTTCGGAGAGTCCATGTCCACTTCTTCGCGCATGAGGGTGTATTGGGCATCCCAAAGGGAAATTTCCTCCACGTCGGCCTGCAGGGCCGCCGGTAAAACAGGAGCAGGCTTCAGGTCCAGGAGGGAAACGTGTTGGACAAAGGGAGGTAGAGAAGAAAGAGCATCACGCGTGTGCAGCCCGCGCTGTTTCTGAGTGAGGCTGTCCATTTCCTTGTGCCATTCGGAATAGGGCAGGGTCAGCAGCGTGACCTTGTGTCCCAACCCGGCGAGTGTGAGGGAGATGTAGGCGGCCTGTTCGATCCAGTAATGGAGGGTGGCAAAGAAAAGAATATTCTTCCCGGGTTTTGCATTTTGGACGAACGGCTTTACCTGCTCCACTGTTCGCGGCAGTGAGTTCGCCAGTTTAGAGAGGTTGTAGTGATCCTTGCGGTCGCGGTTCTTTTGCCGGAGCGCGTAGTCCAGCTCTGCGGCGAGCGGCAGTTCACCGATGAAGTTGCGGAGAGAGGTTTTGTTGGGCATAATTTTTTACCACGGAGATACAAAGACACGGAATTTTGTTTAGATTCTCAGTGTCTCGGTGTCTCTGTGGTTAGTCCAGTTTTTCGATCTTCCAATCCAGGCGCGGGCGGATGGGACCCTGGCGGATCTCGGGCCACTGGGTGCCGGGCGCGCCGGAGATATCTACGTTGAACGACATGGCATTCTCGTCCATGAAGTAGCGGCGGACGCCAAACGAGCTGGCATTCACGCCCAGGGAGTAACGGCCTTCATTGAAGAAGTCAGCGGGAATATTACAGCGGCTCACGTAACGGCCTGCCTGGCGGGCGCCGAACTGCTCATACTGCTTTGCATCGTCGGTGTCGAAGGCGGTGAAAACATATTCACCGCGCATGGTGTTGAGATACATGCCCACGCGCAGTCCGGTGACGGGCGTCTCGAGCTGGTATTCCCACTCGACGGTGACAGGCTCGGTGGAGCGGACCGTGTCGACGATCTTTCCGGCTCGATCCTTCAGCCGCAGGCAGATCGGCCGGAAAGGGGCGCTCGAAGCAGGGATCTCGTCCGGCTCCCAGGAGCGCTCGCCCGATTCCGCCTGCCCGGAGGCGAGATAGAAATCCACGGCCTCGGGCGTGGGCGCACGCTTGATGAGCTGTCCCTTTTTGAGAACGATGGCTTCCTGGGTGAGGCGCAAAATGGCAGACATATTGTGACTCACGAACAGGACCGTACGTCCCTGCTGGGCGACGTCGTTCATTTTACCGAGACACTTGCGCTGGAATTCCGCATCGCCAACGGCCAGGACTTCGTCCACGACGAGGATCTCAGGCTCCAGATGCGCGGCCACTGCGAACGCCAGACGCAGATACATGCCCGACGAGTAGCGCTTCACCGGCGTATCGATGAACTGGGCGACCTCGGAGAACTCGACCATCTCGTCGAACTTGACTTCGATCTCGGAGCGTTTCATGCCTAGGATCGCGCCATTCATGTAAATGTTTTCGCGGCCTGTGAGCTCAGGATGGAAACCGGTCCCCACTTCGAGCAGGGACCCTACGCGGCCGCGCACGCTGACGGTTCCCTCCGTGGGCTCGGTCACACGCGAAAGGATTTTGAGCAGCGTGCTTTTTCCGGCGCCGTTGCGTCCCACGATGCCGAGCACCCTGCCTTCATTCAGGTCAAAGGAGACATCCTTTAGGGCCCAGATGAAGTTTTTATTGCTGGCGGCGGAGCCATTCCCGGACCTCTTCCCCAGCGATTTGACATAACGCACAGGCGCGGTAAATGTGTCGACCAGCACGTCCCGGAACATCCCGTAGCGGAACTTGTTCTGAGCGGCGCCGATGCGGTAGCGCTTGCCTAATCCCTTAACTGTGATGGCTGTTGTCATGATTAGATGGTGTCCGCAAAGGTCTTTTCCATGCCACGGAAGTAGAACAGTCCGCTGATCAGGATCACGATGGAAATGGCAACCGACAGCCAGAACCCGGCGTTGGGACCCTCGCCGACGCCCAGCAGTGCCCAGCGGACACCGGTCACCACGCCGGCCATGGGCTTCAGGGCCTAGATCATCTGCCATTTTTCTGAAACGGCCGTGGCTGAATAGGCAACCGGCGTGATGAAGAACCAGAACTGGGTCAGGAACGGGAGCACATAGTTGACATCCCGATACTTGACATTGATTGCCGAGAGCCACAGTGCCACGCCGAGTGCCGTAACGATTGCCAGCAGCAGGAAGAGAGGCAGGGTCCACAGGGTGCCCCAGTTGGGGGGATAGCGGTAGTAGATCAACAGTCCAACAAGCACGATGCTTGCAATGGCAAAGTCCACCAGGCCTCCCAGGACGGATGACAGGGGCAGGATCAACTTTGGAAAATAGACCTTGGTGATCATGTTGTGATTGGATGTCAACGACCGGCTGCCCTGGTTGAGCGCCCCTACGAAAAGTCCCCAGGGAAGCAGCGCAGTGTAGGCAAAGATCGGGTAGGGGACGTTATCCGTCGGCAGCTTGGCGACCTTGGTGAAGAGGAAGAACATGACGAACATGGTCAGCACCGGCTGCAGGATCGCCCAGGAGGCGCCCAGCAACGTCTGCTTGTAGCGGACCTTGATATCGCGCCAGACCATGAAATAGACCAGCTCGCGGAATAGCCACAGGTCGCGCAAATTCAGCGCCGTATACCCGCTGGATGGCTTGATGTAAATGGTTGTCGGTTCGTGTTTGGTAAGTTCGGTCATATTTAGGTTTCAGGTTGGAAGGTTTCAGGTTGAAGGGTTTTAACCTTGAACCATTGAGCTTTTAACTTTCTAACGGATTTTCCCGCGATTTTCCTTGAACCACTCGATGGTCCGGCGCATGCCTTCCTCGAAGGGAACCTGGGCGGTCCAGCCGAAGTATTCCTTGGCGCGGGAAACGTCCAGGCCGCGGCGCGGCTGTCCGTTGGGCTTATCCGTTTGCCAGACGAGTTTGCCCTCGAAACCCGTCATACGGACGACCATCTCAGACAGGTCCCTGATCGAGATCTCATAGCCCGATCCCAGGTTGACCGGCTCACTGCCGTTGTACTTTTCGGCGGCCGTGACGATCCCATCCGCAGCGTCCTCCACGTAGAGGAACTCGCGGGTGGGGGAGCCATCGCCCCAGACGGGCAGCTCCCTCTCGCCGCGCGCCTGTGCTTCGACCGCCTTGCGGATCAGCGCCGGAATGACGTGGGAGGACTGCAGATTAAAGTTGTCGCGCGGCCCGTAGAGATTGACCGGCAGCAGGAAGATGGCATTAAAGCCATACTGCTGGCGATAGGCCTGGGCCTGTACCAGCATCATTTTCTTGGCCAGGCCGTAGGGGGCGTTGGTCTCTTCGGGATAGCCGATCCAAAGATCCTCCTCGCGGAAGGGGACCGGCGTGAACTTGGGGTAGGCGCATACCGTCCCGATGGCCACGAACTTGCCGATGCCGTTCTTGTAGGCCTGGTGCATCAGCTCCACGCCCATCATCAGGTTGTCATAGAAGAACTCAGCCGGGTGCTCGCGGTTGGCGCCAATGCCGCCCACGTTGGCAGCCAGGTGAATGACCACCACATTCTGCGGGTCGATACCCTTCAAGGTGTCATCATACAGGCGGCGGACGTCATTGGGATCCACCAGGTTGTAGTTCTCGACCCTGGGAACAAAAATGTCGGTGGCGCCGCGCTGCTTCAATTTCTCGATCACGAACGAGCCGAGAAAGCCTGCTCCGCCGGTGACGATCACTCTTTTGTTTGTCCAGTAGGTTGAAGATTGAAGGTTTGAAGGTTCAAGATTGGATGTCATATTGCACTCGATCCTCCCGTACGCGACGGGCGTGGGGCTGGGACTCCAGGTACCGAATAAAACGGGCAAGCTTCTTGCTGCGCTGCCAAGGACATTAAAGAATGAAACTCATCGTTTGTTATATATTCCTGTTCCTGAGCGATGTAACGCTGAGCACGAAATTCACCTGCGCATCCTTTTGCTCGGCCCGGGAATTGAATAAACATCGCTTGTGTCTGGCTTTCAAATCCTTTGGTTATATTGGACATGATCGATACGGCCGCGCGCCGCATTTGATCCCGAGGTCCAAAATCACCGGCAAACGTGCCAAAGGATGATAGGTGGATCAGGCTTGTTAATTCCTTTGCCGTTTGCCAGACCTGTAAATCCTCAAAGCGCTCTGCAGTCGTCATTTCCTTCAACCTTTAAACGGATTTTTACTGCACAATAAACCGCGCATTCCGGTACTTTTCATCCGTGGGATGTTGAATGATACCGGTTTTCAGGGCAAATAGCAGCTCACGGACGCCGTCATCCACATTGAGGGTGGTTTTGAATCCCAGCACCCGCTTGATCTTTGCAAATGAAACGGTGATGTCGCGCACGTCCCCGCCAAAGGTCAGGTTCTTGTATTCGACCACGGTCTCCGGCATGCGCTTGAGGATCAAACGGACGATATCATCCTTCGAATAATTGCCGCCCTCCGTGCCAAGGTTGAAAATCTCACCGCATATCTTTGAGCGCTCGGCTTCCAGTCCCAGGATCATGCCCTGCACCGCGTCGCGGATGTGGATAAAGGACCGGGAATAGCCGCGCTGATAAATGATCAAATCCCGCCGGGTGAAGGCGTCGAGCACGAACTGGTTGACGAGCAGGTCGAAACGCGTGCGCGGCGAGATCCCATAGAGCGTAGCGAGCCGGAAGAGCAGCGGTGCACAGGCTGCATCCTTTTGCGAAAGCAGGAATTCCTCGGCGGCAACCTTGGTCTCTGCATAGAGCGAGTGGGGACTGAGGGGGGATTCCTCTGTGAGCGGGGCACCCTCCGGTGACAACCCATAATTGCTGTAGGTGGAGGCGAACACGAATCGGTCCACGCCGAGATCGACCGCCTGCCCGAAGGCACTTTTCGTCGCCTCGACGTTATAGCGCCAGGCCACCTGCCGACCGACGGCCTGGCAGGCGGGCCATCCTACGATCGCAGCCAGATGCACGATGGCATCCGGCCGGCGCCAGCCTGCCTTGAGGGCATCCTTGATGGAGCGAGGCTCGGTCACGTCCGTTTTGACGAAATGGAAATTGGGATGGTACAGAAAAGGGACAATCGACTCGCCGCCAAAAAGGAGCGAGTCGAGGACGGTAACGCTGTAGTTAGTGCGCAGCAGCTCGGAAGTCAGGAGCGAACCGATATATCCCGCTCCGCCGGTGATCAGGATGTGGCGGTCCGTCATTTTTCCTCCATTTTCAACATGACTTTGAAGCCATCGACCTGGAGGGCGGGAGCGTCCGGGTCATCGACAACCTCGATCCCATGCTCAATGCAGGTCAGGCGGCAGATGTCGGCAATGTCGCCCCGGCCGAGGATGCGGACCCGAGTGTAGCCGACCGCTTCGACCGCTTTCAGGTGTTCCGTGACCCGTTGCCGTATCTTGCGATAGAGGGAGAAGGAATGCTCCACGTAATCGACCGCAAGCCGGGCGCGCAGGGCAATACCCTCCGGTGTGATGATGTAGCGCAGTTTCTTGCGTTCCGCCCGCTTGACCTTGACATAGCCTTTGGCCACCAGCCGTTTTAAATGCCAGTTGACCGTTCCCACGGCCACGCCCAGCTGTGACGCAAGCGTGGACTGGTTCACATCCGGGTTATTTTCGATGTTTTCAAGAAGAGTGAGCTCGCGGAGCTCGTCGTTCGATGGATCCATATCAGTCATTAATCCAAAATTCAGTGACTGAATTATAACCGAGAAAAAAGGCATGTCAAACACAGAAGTCTGGTGTGGCTATTGCATCAGGCCCTTCAAACCCCTTTTTAAGGAATCTGCATTTGTGAAATGCTATAATTTTGAGCATGAGCTTGTATTTCGCCCGGCCTCCCTGCTAGATCTCTGCCAACTCCAGATACAATCTCAATGCAGCCTATTGGGCCGATTTTGTATTCCCCTTAACGCGTAAAAAACCTAAACCCGATGACCTTGACGGCGCCTGAGGCGGCCGTCTGTTTGTTTTTAATCTACGGGCCCGTGGTCCACCCCGCTCCGATCTGTCTTTCTTTACTCATTCGACAGATTGGAGGTTTCCAATGGAAACGATTCGGGGCCGAACGCCCCTCTCACTTGACTTTAAAGAAATCAGAGATCAAATGAAAAACTACGATTACACCCTCCTGGACCTGGGGACGGGTGATGGCCGCTATGTCCATGAACTGGCGAAGGACCGCCCGGACTGGTTTGTCGTCGGCCTGGACGCAGGCCGGGAAAACCTGCGGGATCGTTCGCGTACAAAGCTGCCAAACATGCTCTTTGTGATTGCCTCTGCCCAGCAACTGCCCTGTGCGTTTGAAGGGCTTTTTACGTACGTGACAGTCAACTTTCCCTGGGGAAGCCTGCTGGAGGGCTTACTGGCATGCGACCGGGGACTGATGCATGGACTGAAATCGATTTCTCGCCCAGGCACGCAGATCGAGATCAACCTGAATAGCGGCGCACTGAAGGAAGCCGGCACCAGTCTGGAGGCTGGTGCCGGGATCATCCATAATCATCTGGAACGACATGGTTGGGACCTTGAGCTTCCTCATCCCATGAATGAGGCCGCTTTGGCCAAATTCCCCACCACCTGGGCAAGGCGCCTGGCCCATGGACGCGATCCTCTTGCCATCAGACTGTGCGGCAGACGCGCATAATAATGAACCGGCGGCTGATTTCCAGTCGCCGGTTCCTGACTCACAACTTGATCGGTTGGGACCCGATCAGCCGGCGATGGCTTGCACGCATACAGGCATCCATCACCACCTGCAGGCCTGCTTCCCCGGCCTTCTGGGCTGCCTCTTCGTTAATGATGCCCTCCTGCATCCAGATGACCCCGGCCCCTGCCTTGATCGCGTCGTCCACCACGGGCGGCACATCCTCGGACTTGCGAAAGATATCCACCACGTCAATTTTTTCGGGGATAGAGACCAGGTCGGCATAGACCTTTTCCCCCATAATTTCTGTCGCCGTCGGGTTGACGGGAATGACCCGGTAGCCCTGGTCCTTTAAATAGGAGGCGATCCGGTAGCTTTCCTTTTCCGGATTGGAGGACAACCCGACGACGGCGATCGTTTTCGCCGACTGAAGTATTTCCTTCAGGACACTATCGCTGTTCATGATTCTCTCCTTGTTTGATACCCTATAAGATTTTTACAGGCAGAATGACCTTGAACCTGGTTTCGCCGGGCTGTGACTCCAGCAGCAGCAGGCCATGATGGCGATTGACGACGATATCGTGCGAGATGTGCAGACCCAGGCCGGTTCCCTGGCCCGGCGGCTTGGTGGTGAAAAAAGGCTCGAAAATGCGGGGCTGGATGTTGGGAGGAATGCCCGGGCCATTGTCCACGATTTCGACCACGACATTATCGCTGGCTGGGTAGGTCTTGATGGTGATCACCCCCTGGCCATTCATGGCATCGACGGCGTTGTCGATGATGTTGGTCCATACCTGGTTGAGCTCACTGGCGTAGGCCTGGATGCGCGGCAGGTCGGAGGCATATTCCCGGCGGACGGTGACGCCGCGCCTCAGCTTGTGCTGCATGATGACTAGCGTGTTCTCCAGGCCTTCATGGATATCCACCTCGAGCAGCGGGGCCTGGTCCAGGTAGGTGTAGGATTTCATGGCCTGGACGATCTGCGAGATCCGTTCGGCAGCCTGCTGGATCTCCTGCACGCGGGCCAGGGTCAGGCAGGCAATACCCAGCCACTGGATGGAGGCAGCAAACAGGGAGCTGCCTTTTAGCTCCTCCAATTCCTCGATGGTCCAGCCAAAATTGACCATGGCCGGTGCAAAGTCCCAGGCGGACTCGATCTCATTCTCCTCCAGCCAGGTTTGGACCCGGTCCACCCGGTCGATCTTTTCCAGCGCGTCGAGCTTGACCGGGTTGGAGAACCTGCGTGACGTTTCCTGTATGAACGTATTCAGCCAGGCGGTCTGGTTCTCCTGGAGTGCCCGTGTTTCAACCTGATGGTTTAAGGCCTGCAGCTTTACCAGCGTTCTGCCCAGCTCGGCCGCGTTTCTCTGTGCGGAGGCGGCGGGGTTATTCAACTCGTGTGCCAGCCCGGCGCTTAACGTTCCCAGGGCGGCCATCTTTTCCTGCTGGTGAAGCAGGGACTCATTCTGGGTGAGACGGGCCATCACCCAGCGCAGGACGGCCATGGCAGCCGTCGAGCTGGAGATCAATAATTTCTCAAATGCCTCGGAAGGGATGCGCAGCGTTTCCGCATCGGTCTTGGCGACGACCGTGGCATTGCGGGAGGCGCGCGACAGCAGGGCCATCTCACCCACCACGTCGCCCTGGTTGCGCACGTCGACCTTGATCACCGACTGCCCGGTCCGTTTTTGGATCTCAAACTCTCCCTCGATCACCACGTACGCGGCATCCCCGGGCTCCCCCTGGCGGATAAGAACATCCCCGGCCCGCAGGGACACGCGATCGGCCATGTCCATGAGACGCTGCAGCTCCTCATCAGACAGGCCTTCGAAGAGAGGGGATTTGCGGAGACCGTTAAGGTTCATAACAATTAAATGTGGAGTCGAATTGCTTGCTGTTTGACTTCCTGTCAGAGCGTTTTTAAATATTCCTTGATCAACGCGTAGGCAATTGCACCTTCGCCCACCGCCGAGGCGACGCGGTGATTCGTCCCGTAGCGCACATCGCCCGCCGCGAAGATGCCGGGGACGCTGGTCTCCAGCAGGAAGGGGTCGCGGTCCAGGGTCCAGCCTTGAGGCGGTTTTCTATCCTGCATGAGATCCGGGCCGGTAAAGATGTATCCCCTGTCGCTGCACTTCACCAGGTCTGCGACCAGCTGGCTCTGCGGCCGGACGCCGATGAATACAAACAGCGCAGGAGTGTCCAGGGTTCGAACTTCACCGCTCCTTGTGTCTTTGGCGACCACCTGCTCGAGCACATTCGTGCCCTTGATTTCTAGCAGATCGGTATTGCACAACACCTCGATCTTCTTGTTTTCGTATAGTGCATCGACGAGATATTTCGAAGCGGTCGGCTCGCGGCCGCGGACCAGGACCGTCACTTTACTGGCGAAGCGGCTTAGGTAGAGGGCCCCCTGCGCAGCAGAGTTGGCCCCGCCCACCACGACAATATTTTTATCCTTGTAGTATATGGCTTCAGTATAGGCTGCACCGTAATAGATGCCCGCGCCGGTCAGCTCGTGGGCGCCGGGCATGCTCAAAATGTGGAAGGATGCCCCGGTGGCGACCAGTACCGCATGACACGAGATCTCCGTCCCATCGGACAGCAGGACGATTCGGTACGTATCATGGACCTGAATCTGCTTCGCCTCCTGGGCCGAGAGGATCTCTACACCGAACCTTTTGGCCTGTGAGACGGCCCTGCGGGTGAGATCGTCCCCGGAAATCCCGCTTGGGAACCCCAGGTAATTCTCGATCCTGGGGCTGCTGCCTGCCTGACCGCCCGGTGCGGCCTTTTCGATCACCAGGCACTTCAGCCCTTCAGAGCCCGCATAGACGGCGGCTGCCAACCCTGCCGGGCCGCTCCCGATCACGACCACATCATAAAAAGGCAGCTCCGCCCGTGTCTGCAAC
>JBLMZU010000207.1:0-5202 GCA_050258995.1 Bacteroidota bacterium | reverse complement strand
GTAATGAGCTGGCAACAAAACTGGACCCAAGGCAGATCGCCGAGACCGTCTACAAATTCACCTCCCGGCTCATGGACACGCGGTTCTTTTTCATCTCCCTGTATGATGAAAAGAATTCGGTGAAATTATTCCCGGTCGCCTATCAAAATGGACTCCCGGCTCAGATCCCATCCAGCAAAATCACAGGTACCAGCTTCACAGACTATATTATTCTGAACAAGAAAACGGTCTTCGTGCCGGAGGATGTGGAGGGTTACCGGTCGAAGCTTGGGATTGAGGTTATCCCGCTGTCGAAGGACGATGTTCCGGCCAAATGCTGGTTGGGCGTTCCCATGCTCATCGGAGACCGCATCCTGGGTATCATCTCCGTCCAGAGCATCGAGCGGACCAGCGTATTCGACGAGCACGACCGCGAGCTTCTGACTGCCATTGCCAGCCAGGCTGCGATTTCCGTGGAGAATGCCCGTCTTTTCGCGGAAGCCCAGAGCCGCGCCCGTGAAACCGCAGCGTTGGCCGAAGTCGGCCGGGAGATCTCAGCCACCCTGGACCTCCCCCAGGTGCTACGCCGCATTGCGGCATATGCCAAGGATCTACTGCTCGGCGAAACTTGTGCAGTCTATCTCCCGAACGAACAGGGTGATGTTTGGAAAGCGGTCGCGGTCCTGGGAGCGGATGAAACTGAAGTCCAGGCAGACCCACTCAGGAAAGAGGAAGGGATCCTCGGCTCGATCATCGGGTCCGGGCAGGGCCGCATCGTTAACAGTGCGTCCGCCGGTGGCGAAGCCAAAGTTGTTGCCGGTACGGAGGTCAGGGGCTTCGAGCACTTGATGGGAACGCCCATTCTGATCGGCGATAGAATAACTGGCTTAATGGCGATCTGGCGCACCGGTGAAGGCCTGGAGTTTATTCCTTCCGAGCTTGACTTTCTGACAAGCCTGTCGCAGCAGGCAGCCATCGCCATCGAGAATGCCCGTCTGTTCAAGAATGTGACCGACAGCCAGCTGCAGCTTTCCGAAGCCCTGCAAATTGCCAGGATTGGCTACTTTGAGATCGCGCTGCAGGATCGCGCCATCACGCTGACGGATGAGTTCTTTTCCCTTCTCAATACATCGGCCGATCGTGAGGGCGGCTACCAGTTTTCCCTGGAACAGGTCCTCGAGAAATTCGTGCTCCATGACGACATCCCCATTGTGGCCCAGACTCTTCTGGACACGATCAAGTCCATAGGCACGCAGAGCGACCAGGTCTCGGAAGTGCGGTATAAAACTTCCGATGGCAGGGTACTTTGGGTGAGCAGCATTTACCGCCTGGAGAACGATGCGAGCGGAAACCCGGTCAAGATCGCGGGGTCATCTCAGGATATCACCGACCGCAAAACCAACGAGCTGATCCAGAAAGCGATTACCTATATCTCGGAAAGCGCCCTGGCATCCAATACGATCGAGGAATTGACAAAAGCCGTCCACGAGGCGGTTGAAACGTTGCTGCCCGCCCGGAATTTCTACGTTGCCCTTTACGACAAAGAGTCCGGGCTGATCACCTTCCCTTATCACGTGGACGAACAGGATGACGACTGGGAACCGAGGAAGCTTGGCAAAGGGCTGACAAGTTATGTCATCCGCACCGGGAAAGCCCTGCGGACCACGCCGGAGATCTTTGCCGACCTGGAAGCCGCGGGCGAAGTCGTAGGGGATGGCGTACAAAGCATCGACTGGGTGGGCGTGCCCTTGAAGTCCAAGCAGATGGTAAAGGGCGTGATTGCCGTCCAAACCTACGGAAACACAACCCGGATCACAGACCGGCACATGGACATCCTGTCCATCCTGGCATCCCAGGTGGCATCTGCCATCGAGCGTTTGGAGGCTCGCGAGGCGCTCGCCAAATCCGAGGCGGATCTGCGCGCCCTGTTCTCCTCCATGCAGGACGTGGTGTTCGTTGTCGACAAGGATACGCGTTACGTCCGCATCGCACCCACCAATCCGTCACGCCTCTTCCGTCCGGCGGATGAGCTGCTCGGGCAGCGGATGGATGAGCTGCTGCCGCGTGAGACGCACGAATCGTTCCACCAGGCGATCAACCAGGCGTTGCAAACCAATGAAGTTGTACAGCTCGAATACAAGCTGCCCATTGAAGATCAGGAATTCTGGTTCCTTGCCAACATTTCTCGGCTGAACGACGAGCAGGTATTCTGGGTCGCAAGAGACATCACCGAGCGCAAGAAGGCCGAGGAAGCTCTGCAGAGGCGCAACGATTATCTTGCCGCCTCGTCCGAGATTGGACGACTGGTGACCTCCACCCTGGAGCTCAACACGATCTTTACCCGGACCGTCAACCTGATCAGTGAGCGATTCGGGTTTGATTTTGCTGCGATCTATATCGTGGAGGAGACCGGTTTCAGCGCCCGTCTCCAGGAAGCCACCGGCGAGGCCGGGGAGAAGCTGAAAGCCCAGAAACATTCCGTCGGCGTGGGATCGACCTCGATCATCGGAAGAGTGGCCGATCACGGAGAGTATTTGCGGATCGATGATGTCGCCCAGGAGCCTCTTTATATTCCGAATCCTCTGCTGCCCGATACCAGGTCCCAGGTTGCCATTCCCCTGCGGATCGGTACCCGCACGGTGGGCGTCATCGACATCCAATCTGACGAGGCGCATGCCTTCACCGAGGATGACATCTCCGTGCTCCAGTCACTGGCCGACCAGGTGGCGGTGGCGATCGACAATGCACGTTCCTACCAGCTTTCACAGCAATTGATCAAGGACCTGCGCGAAGTGGACCAGCTCAAGAGCCAGTTCCTGGCGAATATGAGTCACGAGCTGCGCACCCCGTTGAATTCCATCATCGGTTTTTCAAGGGTCATCCTGAAAGGGATCGACGGTCCCATCACGGACATCCAGCAGCAGGACCTGACTGCCATCTACAACTCCGGGCAGCACCTTCTGGGATTGATCAACGACATCCTCGACCTTGCCCGCATCGAAGCCGGTAAGATGGAGCTCAACTTCGAAGAGGTCCAAATCGGCGAGATGACGAACAGCGTTTTTTCGACCGCCAAGGGGCTTGTCAAGGAAAAGCCGATCCAGCTCATCCAGCGCATCCCTTCGGATATGCCTTCGGTCCGCGGCGACACCATGCGAGTCCGCCAGATCCTACTCAACCTGATCTCGAACGCATCCAAGTTCACCGACGAGGGAACGATTACCGTCGAGGCCTCCGTGCAAAAAGGGCCAACCGGCAAAATGGAAGCCCTAGTCAAGGTCATCGATTCCGGCCCCGGCATCTCCCTGGAGGACCAGGAAAAGCTGTTCAAGGCGTTCTCCCAGGTGGACGGCTCGGCCACGCGGAAGAGCGGTGGCTCGGGCCTAGGCCTCTCGATCTGTGCCAACCTTGTCCAGCTGCACGGCGGACGGATCAGTGTCAACAGTGAAGTGGGCAAGGGCTCCTCCTTCTGGTTCACGCTGCCGCTCTATCACCAGCCGCAGCAGGAAATCCCTGCCGGCAAACGTGTCATTCTGTCCATCGACGATGATCCACAGGTGATCAGTTTATACGAGCGCTATCTGAATCCAAAGGGCTACCATATCGTGCCCCTGACAGATTCGACAAAAGTCCGTGAGCGGATCCGGGAACTGAAGCCCTATGCCATCACCCTGGACATCATGATGCCCAACAAGGATGGCTGGTCAGTGCTGACGGAGATCAAATCGGATCCTGAAATGCGGGATATCCCGGTCGTCATCTGTTCGATCCTGGAACAGGAGGACAAGGGCTTCAGTCTCGGCGCGGCAGACTATCTGTTGAAACCGATCCTAGAAGAGGACCTTGTCCACGCCATGGACCGCCTGAACCGGGATGGAAAAATCCTGGAGGTGCTGATCATCGACGATGATCCCAATGACCTGCGTGTGATGGAAAAGGTCCTGCTTGAGAGCGGGCGCTACCGGCCCATCCTTGCCGAAGGCGGACAGGCCGGCTGGGAGATGCTAAACAAAAACCTGCCCCAGGCCATCATTCTGGATCTGTTCATGCCGGATATGGACGGCTTTTCGATTCTCAACCAACTAAGAAATGAGCCCAGGCTGAGTCAGATTCCCGTATTCGTCGTCAGCGGTGGAAACCTGACCGAAGATCAGCTTCGGCAGTTGAAGGATTTTGGACAACAACTCTATTCCAAGAACACTCTTACAGAGAGTGAACTGATATCAAGTATAGAAGAAGCCTTGAGTCGCGTTTCATCGTAAAAATTCATAGCCAGTTAACAAGGATAAGTCACTCATCATGTCATTTGTCATCCGGTGCCTGGACTGCGGCCATGCTGCACCCTTCAACCCCAGTTCCATGCAATGTCCCAATTGCAGCAGCCAGTGGCGAGCAGCCGAATATGATATGTCGGAAGTATCGGAAACATTTCCTTCAAAAATCAAGGATCGTCCCTTCGATCTTTGGCGCTATTCCGAGCTCCTGCCCATACACAACCCAAACCCCACCCTGCGCCTCGGCGAAGGAGGTACCCCTCTGATCCCGGCAGCAAACCTGGGAATGATGCTGGGGCTGCCGAATTTATTTATCAAGGATGAGCGCCAGGGTCCCACCTCCTCCTTCAAGGACAGGCAGGCAGCCGTCACGATCGCCGCCCTCAAGGAGGGAGGCATCACCGAGATGGTTGCGGCGTCGACTGGCAATGTGGCTATTTCGCTCTCCGCCTACGCGGCCCGGGCCGGGATCAAGCTGTGGGCGTTTGTCACCAGCCTTGTCCCGGGCGTCAAGATGCGGGAGATCGCCCTGTATGGAAGCCAGGTGGTAAAGATCACCGGCTCATATGACCAGGCCAAACAGGTCGCAGCAGAGTTTGCCCGCCAGCGCGGTCTGTACCAGGACATGGGCGCGCGCACGATCACCGCCATCGAAGCGATGAAAACCATCGCCTTTGAGATCGCCGAACAGCTGACCCAGCAGATGGGCCCACCACCTGATTCGACCCCTGAAAAACCAAAATGGCGGACACCCGACTGGTACGTCCAGGCGATCAGCGGCGGCATGGGGCCCATCGGCGTCTACAAGGGATTCTCCGAGCTGCGTGAGCTTGGAATCATTGACGATATTCCCGCCCTGGCCCCCATTCAGGCGGAAGGATGCGCTCCCATGGTGATCAGTTGGAAAATGGGCCTGGAAAAGGCTGAGCCGGTCCTTTCTCCCAAAACC
>JBLMZU010000206.1:0-3328 GCA_050258995.1 Bacteroidota bacterium | reverse complement strand
GCGGAATAAAAACGAGCAGCACCACCACCGGATAGGCCAGCTTTGTCCTCGCTCGCAGGCTGTTAACCGGGTAGGAAAGGATCAGGATCACAATTCCGGTAATGCCAAGCAGGTTGAGCAGGGGACGCATGACCGTCAGCAGGAACAGGACCCCCAGCATGAGAATGACAACTGCTGCCTGGCGCGTGAACTGGTCCCATTCCCCGGGACGATGGGTAGGAGCAGGTCGATATTCCTTGGTTTCGATTTCCTTCATTGTTGTTCTCCTTTTTATCGAGCGAGATTTTCAGATCATCCCTTTAACCTACCAATACTGTCTCTTCCGGGTACTTGACCAGGCTGTCACGTGAGTCGCGTTTCAGCAGGACGAGCATGATGGTGACCGCGCCCAGCCGGCCCCAGAACATCATAAGAATGATCAGCAGGCGGCCAAAGATATTGAGCGTGCCCGTGAGAGTCAGTGAGAGTCCGGTGGTCGAGAAGGCGGAGACCACTTCGAAAAGCGCAGGGCTGAACGCCATCTCCGGCTGGCTGACCAGCAGAAGCCATGTCCCGACGATGACCACTCCCAGGCTGATGATCAGCACAGTGACGGCCCGCCAGACCATCGCCATCGCAATGGTACGGTGACCGGCTCTCACTGTATCGTAGCCGCGTGCCAGGCTCCACATTGCCAGCACCAGCACCGAGAAGGTGCCTGTCGTAATGCCACCGCCCATGGAGGCGGGCGCGCTGCCAATGAACATCAGGCAGATGAGCAGCAGACGGCTGGCTTCATGCAGGTTCGCAAAATCGCTCAGGCTGGCGAACCCCGCCGTGCGGGCGGATACCGACTGGAACCAGGACAATAGCAGGCGGTGCAGGAAGGTTTCGCCGGCCAGCGAGCCCGGGATGCGATACTCACTGATCAGGAGTCCGGCCCACCCCACCAGGATCAGGATCAGAGCGGACCACAGGACCAGGCGCGTATGCAGGCTCAGACCACGGCGCTGCCGGCCTTCCCTGTGTGCCTCGCGGCTGAACAGCAGATCCATGTAGACCGGGATGCCCAGGCCGCCCAGGATCACCAGGCAGCCCAGGGTCAGCAGGGTGATCGGGTCGGATGGAATCCCGTTGGGATATTGGGACAGCCCGCCGAAAAGATCAAACCCAGCGTTACAGAAGGCAGCCACGGAATGGAAGAGGCCATAGAAGGCAGCATCCCTGGGGGACACAATACCCTGCGACTGCCAGTGGATCCAAAGAATGAGCGCACCAATGCCTTCGAGCGCCAGCATGACAATCACAGTCCGCCCCAGCACCCGCAGGATATCCCGTGGGCTGGCCAGGCCAAGCGAGCTGCTGACAGCCAGGCGGTCCATGAGTGAAATATGACGGCCCATCAGGCGCAGCGTGAGGACCATCGTCACAACCAGGCCCAGCCCCCCGAACTGCATCAAAAACAGGATCACCCATTGGCCGAGCCGGGTAAAGGCTGTGCTGGTGGTGAGAACCGCAAGACCCGTGACTGCTGCCGCAGATGTGGAGGTGAACAGCGCATCCAATAGGGTGATTCGCTGTGTCGTCATCCATGGCAGGAAGAGCAGTGCGGTGCCGATCCCGATCAGCAAAGCCAGCGCCACCATCAGGCGGTAGGGAATTGGCACCCGGCGTTTCCGACGGATGTCCATTGCCTTGCGGGTTTTATCAGCAAGATCCGAGGTTTCCTTAAGCATGGATGTCATGGCAGGGCGGCGACCTCCAACAGTTTATCGCGCGACCCCACGGCGAAGAGGGTATCCCCCTGCTCCAGGCGTGTTTCGGGCGCCGGTTGCGGGAGCAGCCGGTCCGGCCGCTGGATGAGCAGAACGGTGATCTCATGGCGTCCCAGGACGCTCACGGGTTGTCCCACCAGGCTGGCGGGGACCTTCAGCTCGGTCAGGCTGTGACTGGTATCCAGAACCACCCGTTCCATCATGTTGGGGGTTGCCAGGGCTTCGGCCAGCCGGATACCGCTGTCTTCATCCGAAAGGATCACCTGGTCGGCGCCAATTCGAAGGAGGAGGTCCCGGTGACGGCTGGTCTGGGCCATGGTGATGACTCGTGGAATGCCGACACCCTTCAGGTGGGCGGTGACCAGGGCATTGGCCTCGAAATCATCGCCGATGCCAACGATCACGGTACCAAAGGATGAGATGTCGACCTCTGCGAGCGCATCTTCGTTTGTGGCATCGAGGGTAACCGCCGAGGTAATATCGTCTGAAATTTCCTGGACGCGGGCCATGTCCCGGTCCACTCCGAGGACGATATGTCCCATGGATTCGAGCCGGCGCGCCAGGCTGGCACCGAAACGCCCCAAGCCGATCACTGCAAATTCATTCTGTTTGTCTTTCCGCGACCTTGCATTTTTATTCTGTGCCATAGGAATCCTTATCTTTATCCGTCATGCTGAGCTCGTTGCTGTTTGTTGATTCCTGTATTTGATACAGGGAATCCATTTTCCATTTAAGAGGGCTGCGGGTGATTTATCTCCGCTGACGGAGCTTCTGCCAGCCATTCCCTTGCAGCCCGTAGCGCATGGTTGCCGGATTCGCCGATCTTTTGGGTGGCTGGGAAGATGTTCCCTTCGCCAAGGAAGGCAACCATCCCGGTTCGCTGCAGCTGGCTTTGCAGCATCGGCGCGACACCCGCCAGCATCAGCTTACCGTTGTATGTGTACAAGGTTTGGGCATAGCGGTGCAAGGCGCCAATCATGGTGCTGCCGATATCCTCATACCCTCGCAGCGCCAGGATCACCACCGCCCGCTGTGTGCCTTCGGGGGAGGGCAGGCTTTTCTCGAAGTTATCCGCAGCGGCATAGAAGAGATTGCCATACGTAAAGAGAACGGTGATCTTGTCCGACGTTAATTGCTTTGGCGCCGGTCGTTCCACCGGCCAGCCGGACACCTGGAAAACCCATTCCACCACCTGCAGTATGTTCGACTGTTGGAACACAAACAGGAGGATGGAGAGCACAATCCCGAGGAGCACCGCGTACTGCAGCGGGATCAACAGGGTGGACACAAATGTGACGACCATAATGGCGCGCGAAACCGGGTTTGTCTGCCAGACCGTCTGAATGTTATTGACATTGATCATCTGGACCCCTGCCACGATGACCAGCCCGGCCAGGGCCGGCATGGCGACCAGCTCGACTACATTGGCAAATAACAAAACAATGATGGCCACGAACAGACCCGCAAAGACGTTCGCCCAGCGCGAGCGGGCTCCCGCACTGGTGACCAGGGCCGTCCCCGAGCTGGAGCCGCCGGCCGGGATGCCCCCAAAAAAGCCAGCTGCAATGTTGGCT
>JBLMZU010000205.1:0-9693 GCA_050258995.1 Bacteroidota bacterium | reverse complement strand
AGTCATGATCTTGGTCACACTGGCCGGCGGTCCCGGTACCGCCGCGCGGATAGTAATAGTCGAGATACAGCGACAGATAGCTCAACGCGAAGAATGTGGGTGTATCGCGGAAGAAGTGCTGGGTGATGAGATCCAGCAGGCTTTGATTGCGGGTGTACTGCTGCAGATACTCCACGACGGGTTGGTTCAGGCGGGTGATTTTGCGGACGGTGAATGCGTACTTGAACATCCAGGGCAGGATCACTTTTACCAGGTAGCCTCGATCCTTGGTCATGTCCAAAAAGATGGGGTTGTCGATCCCGTATTGGACATCCAGGTACTTCATGATTTCACGGATCCTGGCGATGATCTCGGCGATCTCGGCCCGGCTTTCCGGATACATTTCGGTGAGCAGGGCCTGGTAGTCTGGTATGTTCTCCTTGGAATCGATCCAGATCACCCGGTCCTCCATGCCGATGGAAACCCTGTTCCTGACAAATTCGATCTCCAGTCCCAGTTGTTTGAGCATGGGCAGGACCACGCCCGAGTTCTCCATCGCCCGGATGCCGCCGTCAAAGACAAATCCATCCCGTTCAAACGTGTTGACGAGACCGCCAACCTTGCTCTCCTTCTCGCATAGCAGCGTTTTGTATCCGGCCTTTGCAAGGTAAGCCGCGGATGTCAATCCTGCCATCCCGCCGCCAATGACAATCGCATCGTAGTTCATACCGACTCCTTCAGGAACAGCATATTCATGTGATGGATGAAATTTATCCATCACCGCCCATGATTTTATTTAAACGGTCCCAGCCAGACCTGTCAGCGCTTCACTAATTCTCCAGATCCGCTTTCCAAGGGAACGGTCACGGGCATGCGCGGCCGGTTTTTCCTCGATCGTCTGGTTGAAGAATTTGCCGCTCACCGACGCCATTTCAGGCGCCGCGGCCAGATAGTAAATGGCGTTCCCGGAAATTTCCGGGTCCTTCAGAAACCGCCAGAGCAGGTAGCGCTGGTATGACCGGTACAGCCAGCCATTATTCATGCCAATGTTGGACCGGACCTCCCCCGGGTGCATGGCATTGATCGTGACCCCGGTGCCCTGAAGCCTGTCGGCCAGCTCCCAGACCGTGAGAAGCTGGGCGGTCTTCGAAGCGCCGTATCCCTGCAGACCCCGGTAGCGGCGCTTCTCCCAGTTGAGATCCTCCAGGTCCAGGCCGCCGAAGCGGTGTCCCTGGGAGTTCACCTGGATGATGCGGGCCGGGGCGCTTTGGATCAACCGGTCGAGCAGCAGCCTCGTGAATAGAAAGGATGCCAGGTGGTTCACACAAAAAACAGTTTCGAGGCCCTGTCCGGTCACAGTGCGCCGCGTGGTGTGTACCCCGGCATTGTTGATCAACACATCGACGTGGGGATGCTCCGCAAGGATGGTTTCTGCCGCCCTGCGGACCTCCTCGAGCCGGGAAAAATCCGCATCGACGATCTTAATGTCCGCCCTGTATTGGTGCGCCAGCTCCTGTTGGACACGGATCGCCTTTTCCCGGTTCCGGCATACCAGGACCAAGTTCGCCCCGCCCTGTGCAAGCCGCCGCGCGGCATGGTAGCCTACGCCGGAGGTCGCCCCGGTAAGGACGCACAGGCGCCCATCCATGCGGGCGCCGGTCGTCTTCTGGACCATGCGCGCGTTGGCAATGAATTGGAGTTCCTCTGGTAGTTTCATGGCGGCTGTTCCCTACCCGAAATGTTTGCGCAGGAATCTCCGGTAGGGGCCCTTGAAATAGGGGATGCCATTGAAGATATCCCCCCATAGATCGAAATAATCCCGCTGTTGAATGATCCGGTTGTCGGGGCCGAGGGTGAGCTTGGAGCATCCATTGACGGGTGTGCTGGGATATTTATTGAACATCATGACCAGCTTCCACTGGAAGAAGATCTCATCCGCATTCGTCGCCAGCGAGAGGATTTCCATGCTCAGCTGCTCGCAGCGCCTGGTGAGGCGGGCGCACATGGCTTTGAACTCCTCGATCCCCTCTACCCGCTGGATGCAGTCCTCAAAGACAATATTTTCATGGTAGTAGGGGAAAATATGCGACCAGTCCGGTTTGCCTTCCGTGTTGTAGGTCCTGGACCAGAGCTCCCGGAAGCGCTCTGCGGTGAGAGGCTCCAGGGCGAAATCGGTTTTATTCCTGCAGGCAATGTCGATCAGTTCCATCGATGCTCTCGCAATGTAAAGGGGTCCCCGAAGGGTGTGCTGCTATTCTACAACACCACGGGCCTGGCCCGGTTGTATACATACCATGGAAAATGGCTGACTAATGTAATGAAATTTGCGGAGTATAGCCGTTGATGGTTGTCTGGTTGATCTACAGGCAATTAACAGAAAACGCCTCCAGGATATTGGGTTTCTCGGAGGCGGCAGAAAATTGTTAGCTAAAAATCAAATCGCAAAGGTTTGACTGGTTTTTAAAAGTTCAATTTCATATTGCTTGACCAATGACTCATAGCTTAGGAAACCCACCCGTTTTGAGAGCTCATTGAAAATTGAACTCTGAAATCGCTGCGTAAATTCTCGCTTACGATTATCGTCTGCAACAATTACCATTCTTGTATTGAAGTCCTGCAAGTCGCTGAACTTGATCAACGACTTTTGAAAGTCGGTGGAGTGTTCTACTTCAAATAAGCTGTTTGGGAGTAAACGATTATTAAACCAAATTACATCTACAGTGCTGCATCTTTGAACAATCTCAATGTAACTAAATTTTGGAATATCCTGAAGCCCTCGAACTTCTCGTAAAGGCTTGTTTACGAAAAGCCTATTTTTGTCTTGATTGGGTGAGAAGGTTTTATAACCTCGCAGATTTCCAATCGACAAAAGAATGCCTTGATAATACGAATGATTTTGCTGAACCTGGCTTGTATCCTTGTCTGCGTTTTCAACAAGCCCAAGTTTCTTTTGATAGGATCTCAACGCCCATAAACCGGGACGAACTTTGAAAATCTCCGGCCGTTGTTGAACAATCCGCCGAATAGAGGCAAAAGGGGTTTTTGTGGCCCACTTGCAATCCTCCACGTTCATGGTCTCGCGATAAAGATCGGCAAGGGTTGCCTGTCCGCCCAGTTTTTCGAGTGCAAGGATGACTGCTTCATGTTGCTTCATGGCGAAGCTCCAGTATGTGCTATGTTAAATCAATTCTACTGTCTCAACGTTTGAAAGTCACACCAACAGTGGCAGTATAAATCAAACAGGTCTGCTGATGACAACAGACCTGTTTGATTTCCTGTTCCCTTATTCAATTCAACGCCCTTCCATTCTCCTTCACCGGCTCATCGACCTGGTAGCAGAAGATCTTCTCGAACTTCCTCTCCTGGAGCTGTGGATTTTCGGCCAGCAGGTTGCGGTAGGCGTCCATGGCGTCGGTGCCGCGGGCGGTGCCGATGGTCTGCAGGCTGTCGATTACGATGGGTTCGTCTTCGGTCTCGGGCTGGAAGGTGTAGCCTTCGTCGGTTAGAAATATGTAGCTGTTCATGGGTGGTACTCCAATCAATTTGCCAATAAATTAAGTATGCCGTTGCGAGGAGGGCGCTAGCCCGACGAAGCAATCTCCTGTTGCGTGGAGTATTGCTACAAACAAGGGTACTCCTGAGCAAGGAGATTGCTTCGCTTTGCTCGCAACGACATTAGAAGCCCAGCTCCTTCAAATTTTGTTCCTTGGTCCGTTTGCCGGAGGAGGTGCCGCCGACCAGCTCGCGCCAGAAGTTGTCGTCGTAGCGGCGGGATCTGACGGGCAGGGGCATGGGCACACCCCAGCCGAGCAGCAGGACCTCCTCCTTGGGCTGCAGCCTGGCCAGCATGCCGCGCAATGCTTCGCGTCCGGAGAGGCCCGAAAGCACGGCATGGATGTCGTCCTCGTCGCCGAGCCAGCCGGAGATGCGCGTACCGAGCTGGGACATGACCTCGTCGTAGATCTGCGAGGGGCGCTGGTCCACGATCACCAGGGTGACATAGTATTTGCGCAGCTCACGGGCGATAGTGGCGAAGGCAGTCTGGGAGGCCATCTCGCGGTTGAGCAGCTTGTGGGCCTCCTCGACCACGATGACCAGCGGGCGGGGCTCCTCCATGCCGTGGGTGCGGAAGGCGTTGGTCTTGTGCTCCCAGGCGGCGCGGATCTTGCGGGTCAGCAGGTTCGAGACCAGCAGGTAGTCGAGGTCGCTCTCATAGCCGCCGAACGAGAGGATCACGTGCTGTCCGTTCTCGAGCGACGAGATGATGGCCCCCACGCTGTCGGAAGCGGGCTTGTCGACGATGTAGGGCTTGTTGAACAGGCGGCGCAGCTTGTCGTGCAGGGCCTCAGCCGCGGTCTGGTTGACGCCGTTGGCAGCGGCCCAATAGGCAACACTGTCGGGGTGCGGCACGCGCTTGACCTTGCCTTTTTCATCCTCCTGCTCCAATTCGTCTCGGTTCATGGACTTGAAGGCTTCGAACCAGTGGTCGCGGAAGGAGGTGTAGAGGGCATTCAGGGTGGTGGGCGTCGTCTCCTTGAGGTTGAGCTCCTGGGTCAGCGCCTCGATGTCAGACGTGGAGATGTCGTTGGCTGCCAGCTCGAGGTTGAAGTCCGGGACCTGGCCACGGATCGTCGAGCCGGAGCCCAGTCCCACCACGCGCACGCGGGATTTGAACTTGCTCTTCAAGCCGATCACGGGATGCTTTGTGTCGGAGGCCACGTCGTCGAAGCCGTACTCGTTGTGCATGTCGAGCACCAGCACGGAGGCCTTGTTGTAGTTGATCAGGCCTGCCAGCACCAGCCTGGTCAGGAAGGACTTGCCGGTGCCGGTCGCGCCGAACACGCCCGATGATCGCTGGACGAACTTCTCCAGGTCGATGCAGACGGGATGGTTCTGCTCGCGGGTGTAGCCGATGATGAAGTTCCCGGTGCGGGACGGATCGCCGAAGATCTCGGCGATGTCGCCCTGGTCCGCCAGGTATACCTGGGCGTGGTGCGGCGGCACGTTCTTGACCGGGAGCAGGCGCGGCGGCTCCTTGAGTCCGGCGTTGATCATGCCCTGCCAGTCCTGGAAATCGGGCGAGCCAGGCTCGGGTCCGATCTCGAGCATCAGGTTGGGGAGTACCTCCAGGTTGGCATACAGCGTCTGGCCGTACAGCGCCCGGGCAATGTTCGGCGGGTAGCGGACCCCACTCTGCTCGTCGGCGAAGCGCGGGTCCGTGGCGCCGAGCTGGATGTCGGTCACGATGCCGTAGTAGTTCCAGTCCCCCGACTGGATCACGACGAATGCGCCCTCCTGGATCTCCTGCGGCGAAACCGTCAGCCGGACGCGAAAGCTTTCCTTCAACCCCCCACCAACCAGGTAGCCTATTTTGGTTCGTTCGATTTGCATGAGCACTCCATGTGATTTTTGATTTTAGAATTAAAATTTTTGATTGAGGTGGGCTCTGGCGATTTTGATGGATGCGGTGAAGATTGCTACCAGTTCGTCGGCTTCTTTCAAGAGATCCTTTAGTTTTTCAACAGGGACGATTCCTGCTTCCTGTAATAATTCCATCCAATCTATGCATTCATCTGCTTCTTCCAGGGAGATGCCCGCCTTGGCGATGAAATCAGCTTTTGACCTTCCGCGGCAGGCCGCCCGATAATTTGCTCCTACGGACATTCCTGAACGAAGAAGCTGGTTTCCAATCGTCCGCGCTGTCTGTCCACTGGACAGGGCCTCAACCAATTTGATTACTTTCAATCCAAATTGCTTTGTCCTCTTTTTTAAATCATTTTCGTTCATTGCATATACCAATACTTATCCAAAATCTTCTCTGCTCTTATTCTCTGAAGCCTCGACTCCCATCAACCAATCTAAAATCCGAACTCAAAAATCTAAATTTTTACTTGATAAATTCTAGAAGTCAAAATGCCATCATGAATATGGATATAGCGATAATGCGGCGGAGCCAGCAGGAGCAGCGGCTCATCGGTTTTTGCAAACGGATAGGCTGTGGACCGCAATCCCAAAATAGGGATGCCGCGATACTCCTCGTCGTAGGTGATGTGGGCATGACCGCACAGGATGGCCAGGATCCTTTCCCTGACGCCCGGCACGAGAAGCATTTCCCAGAAATCGGCGATGTCGTCGGCGATGAAGTTATCCAGCCAGCGGGCGCCGATGCGCTTGACGTGCTGGTGGCAGACGAGTACGGTGGGCAGCTCTGATTTCAATGCCAGGGCGAGAAATTCACGCGTCTCGGGCTGGAAGCAGGCCTTTGACTCGGCGCCCCAATCCAGGAAGATGAACTGCACCTCCTTGTGCACGAACGTCATGTTATACAGACCCGGCATACTGGACCCGGGAAAGAAATGGCGGGTCATCAGTTCCCGGTCGTCGTGGTTGCCGGGCAGGAAATACATCGGGTAGTCCTGCAGGCCTTCGACGTTGATCTGCTTCGGACCGGGCAATGTACCGGCGGACTGCATGCCCAGCAGCCGGAGGGCACATTGATAGGTTGCCTCCGTGGGAGGGTCCACCAGGTCGCCGGTCGAGATAATGAAATCCGCTTTGGCGGCAACATTTTCGGCGATGTGCCGCATCACCCTGCGCATGGCATAGCCGGGACTGAAGCCTTCCCGGAGCTGGTCTTCGCTCTCGAGCAGGTGATGGTCGGTGATCTGGACGAAGGAAAAGTCGATGCCGTTTTTGGTTGAAGAAGTCATGATATGTACCCCGGGACTTATTCAGAATAGGGAGGGCCCACTACCTGTATGCCGTAGTGGTCCGAATAACATAGGGTGGGCCAGTACTTCTTATTCTCGTTCGGTCTTTCCAAACCTGCCCAGTTATCCATGGCAGGGATGCTCACCGAGGCCAGGTCTTGCGCCTTTGCCTGCCGGATCCGGGCATCCACCTGATCCCATTTCCTGGCAAAGTCCACATACACCGTGCGTTCCCTGTACAGATTTGAGACTGTGGTGAGCGCGGAAAAACCCAGGACAAGGATGGACAGGAATAGAAATGGGCTCGAAACCAGCCACGGGTGGGCATACCTGCCAGCCAGCCAGGCTCCCAGGAGGAACGCTCCGCAAAGCAAACCCGCAACCAGGAAAAAGATCGGAATGATATCGATCCGGGCCGGTGGTGGTTCCGAGTAGCCATATACACCGGGAGGAAAGCAGGCAAAGGAAATCAAAATGCCGGCAAGGATGGAGGCCGGGATCAACCAGGGTTTGCTGGAAATGAGGTCCCGGTATTGTCCGCCTGCCCAGAGGGCTGCCAGGAGGGCACCCAACAGTCCGGCGATCCGGGCCGGTTCGCGCAGGAAGCCGCCGATGAAGTTCCCATAGGCCTGCAAGGAGACGGAGACCAGGGTGAGCAGGCCGGGTGGCGGGGGCAATAGTGCCTGTCGTGTTCTGTTGCCCGGGGAAAGGATGACGACGATCAAAGAGCAGAGCGCACCTGCAAGGCTGCCGTACAGGACGGTCAGGTCAGAGCCGGGCCGGGCCGGTAATTTCAGAAGGTAGAACGCGATGATGCAGATCAGGAACGCTGCCTGGGCCACAGCCATCGTCTCTCCCAGCCCGCCACTGACGAAGAACAGCAGGAAACCCAGAACGTCGGCCAGGACGGGAGGAATGTTGAAACGCTTGTACGCTTGAAACAGGAGAAGATAAAGACTGAACAGGACCAACGGCAGGGCATAGGAGCGCATGCCGTTCCACCAGTACAGGGACTGGGGAATATCGGGCGTCAGCACCAGCACCAGAAAAAGAAAAACACTGCCTAAAGCTGCGGCATGCAGATACGCAGACGGATGTTTTTTTTCAAGAGAGAGGTGGATTGCGAAGGTGACAAAGATCAGCCAGAAAAGGATCGTCACGGGGATAATATAATGCAGCCTGTATGGGCCAAGGATGGCTTTCAGCACGAGCCAGTCTGCCGCAAAGGCTGTGTATCGCCCGCTCCAATTCCGGTACCAGTACCAGACGGAGCGAAAGAGTCCGAGCCGGTCTGCAAAATAGATCGAGCAGAAATCGTCTGCGAGCATTCGCGTGAAGCTGCCAAGGTATGCATAGAGAGTAACGCCTGACAAGGACAGGAATGTAAGTGAGAGAAGGCCCAGACGATTCTTTGTCATAGATCCTGGATCGTTAAACGACGATCCGCTTGATCCCATCCTTGAGATAGGGCACATTGAAATTGATCAGGAATCCCAGCCGCAGATGGCTCAAGCGCAGGTAGGTGGTCACCTGCTTTTCATACAGCAGGCTCATCCGCTCAACGGACTTAAGTTCAACGATAACACATTTTTCGACCAGCATGTCGAGCTGCAGGCCGGAATCCAGCTTGGCGCCTTCGAACAGGATCGGCAGCTTGACATCGGTCTTGACCGTGATGCTGCTCTTTTCCAGGACATGCTTCATGGCAGTCTTGTACACATCCTCGAGCAGGCCGGGCCCCAGGGTGGTGTGGACCTTGTAGGCTGCGTTCAGCACCAGCTTGCCCATGCGCTCCACATCCGCGGGCACCGGCTGAAAGACCGTCCGTGTGGTTGATGTCGGGTATTCCATATCTACCTTACCTTTTGTTTCCATTACACACTGACATCACTCAACGCGCCCAGCACGGACATGAGCGTGGAGTAGTCGTCCCGCAGCAGGGTGATCAGCTCATGGGTGGCCCGTTCCTTCCATTTATCACCATTTCCACCATGGCAGCGGGCTGCCTGTCCCAAGTGGGCGGCCATTACTTCGCCGATCGGTACATTCGTGGCCGCCAGGATGTGACGGAAATAGCCGAAGCGTCCCGCAGCCGTAAAGTCACAGACATCCGAATCGTCGCACAGATAGATCACGTCCAGACTGAGCGGCGGGCGGGGAGGCAGCGTATGATAGATCTTGCCGTCCTGCTCATACCCGATCGCCAGCACCGACATCTCGACCGGCACGATGCGTCGCTCACGGTTGTCCCGCAATACCTCGTCGCTGACGTTCTCGGATGTGACCAGCTGACGCACCAGGCCGTCGTCGTCGATATGAATATCATGAATAAGTCCATAGACCTGGTACGAGTCGCCCAGGGGAGCGCGCACGAGCTCTCCGAAGGCGGGCACGGTGAACTGCGAGACACGGCAGCCCGCGACAAACCCCGTCGTACCTGCGCGCAGTAGACGCCCGATTTCAATTTGTGTCATTCTGCCTCCGTATCTTGATAAAAGGGCTTTGCAGAGACGTTGCCTGCAACATCTCTACCGCCTAGGAATGGTGCATACGGTGGAAGGCGAGAACGCCTCGCCCGGTCAGTTAACGTGCCGAACTTATCGATTTACCTTCAAAGCTTTTGCCGAGCTCTTATTGGAGGTTTCACCAACCTCGGCATGGATCCGGCGCAATTCCAGCGCCAGCAGCTGCTCGATCTGATTCTTCTCCTCGTAGCGGACCACCGCGGTCTCATGGGCGCGGTGCAGGAGATACGGGTAGGGTCTGCTCCCCATGATCTTGCACTGCTCGATCAATACGCTGTGCAACAGATCGAGTTTTTTCGAATCTTCTGCCACCCACCTGGGAATTTCCACGCGCACCGGATAGGGATGTCCCTCCGAGCCGACATTTAAATAGAAGAAGTGCAGGGATAGTCCTTCCTTGTACTTCTTCTCGGAGCCCGATTGCAAACCGAACACAGCCGAGCGATGACCAGGCGGCAGGAGCGGGTTTTCCGTTTCGC
>JBLMZU010000204.1:0-5532 GCA_050258995.1 Bacteroidota bacterium | reverse complement strand
GTGAGCATGTGACAGGAGGGCTCCAGCAGCAGGCGGGTGATATCTTCCAGCTCCTTCTCCCGGCCAAGAAACGGGGATGGATAGGAGGGAAGAACGTGATGATTTTTCTCCGGCAGTATTGTGGAAGCAATCTCCCCTTTTTGGATTTCGGTCTGGAATTTGCGAGGCCCGCTGAGCTTCTTTCTTCGAATATCCTCGAAAAGCTGCAGGGTTTCAGGCTCAGGCTTGGATTGTAGTTCCTCGGCGAGCAGGCGGGTACATTCCTCGAACTGCCGTTTGGCCGCCTCCGGTTGACCGTTCAAGGCATACAGAAGGATCAATTGCCGATGAGCGGGCTCGTGCAGCTTGTCCAGCGCCAGCCATCTGCGGCAGGATGCGATCGCGCCCGAAAGCTCTCCTCGTTCCAGGTATTGCTTCGTAAGCTGCTCCAATATCTCTGCCAGATTCTGGCGAAGGCCTTCCAATTGGAAGAACTGCCACTCATCGAAAACAGAGCTGTCCGGCAGGCTAAAGCCTTCCAGGAAGTCTGCCTGATACAGGGCGGCTGCCTCTTCAATGGATTTCTGACATACAGCACACAGGACCGGTCGGCCTGGATTCCTGCCGTGATGATCGCGGAATTGCTGGTAACGCACCTGGAACTCCCGTACATCGAGCTGGACGGGAAGTTCCGGATTCAATCCGACCTGGTCTTGTGAACCAAGGAGGGCATCCTGACCCAGCAGGGCTTTGAGGCGCGATAAGCTTTTACGGAGATTGGAACGGGCAAGTGACTGGCTTTCTTCCTGCCAGAAGAGCGTGGCTAATATGTCGCGGCTGTGAGGCTGGGATGTGACGACCAGGTAGATCAGGAGGGCCAGATCTTTCCTGCGCTGTATACTGACCGGTTCGTTTCCGCGTTTGATTTGAGGCATACCGAATAAAGTGATACTCAAATCATGCACATGTTAATTATACACGGGCGAAAAGTATTCTCCTTCCCTGCAGGATTTGGACTCTTCGCCCGTGTATTTATTCCACGGTCACCCCGATGGTGTAGCGGCCAGGGTCGGATGCAGCTTCATGCGTATCCATGCGGGTGATTACCACGTCCAGGGACGAATATTCCTGCACGTTGATCCTGCCAAGCGCGATCACCAGTCGTCCATTCCGGCTGCGTCCGGAATACATCAAATCCTTCCCATTCACGTTGTCTGCAGCCTGGGAAAGTCTTCGATGTGCCCAGAGCTCGACATGGAATTCATCGCCCGGACTCTGAATGCTATCGAAGTTGAGCTGCACGGTTTTCCCTTGCACAGAGGGATCGAGGGATAGCGCAACCAGGTCGAGCCCGAAGCTGGAGGGGATCGCTCCATCGAGTACAGCACCGGCAGCCAGGATATCACTCTCTGCATTCGGGACGGAATAGAGATGATGGGGATCGAAAAAACCGCACGTGGCTGTGAGACTCCCCAGGCACCTTCCATCGGCTCTTCGCAGCATGTAGATCGACCGTGTGAAGCCTACCAGGCTCTCGTTAAAACTTTTGAAGGCACAGGTGGGTGTGGCCTGCAGGGCCATGTCCATGATCCTGGGCAGGGATTGGATGGAAGCGGTTGAAGAGTTGATGTTCACGACTGTGCCGCTGTAAAGAGTCTCGAGCACATGGCGGATGATCTGCATGCCTGCCGCAGGGTCCTCGATCCCAGCCTTGATGCCCCCGCACCGCTCGTACAGGAACCTCCAATACAGCGCTGTATGGTAGGGCACTTCCGTATAGCTCTTGTTCAACCCGCCGCCGATCATGCCGTCCGAGCCAATGAATGCATTGGCCCGTTTTAAGTAACTCCTGGGCATGCCTGAAAACTGCATTTGTACGCCTGGCTGCCCAACCAGGGAGGCGAGGACGGCGGTCCCTTCGCTGAAGAATTCCCAGGCCTGGTCCCTGCCGGAAATGTTGTCATTTCCTGCCTCATGCAGGCTGATATTTCTCTGCTGGTTGTGAAAGAGCTCGTGGTGGAATACGCTTAAGATTCCATCGGTCAGATTTGGATATTCACCGTAGGTTCCATCTACACGGATCGAGATCATGGCATGTCCCAGTGAGGGAGCCGCGCCGTGAAACCAGGTTCCCGCGCCCCCTAGAGCCACGCTCAGTGTCTTGGATTCCTCCACGCTGCGGAAATTGGACCATTCCGGATACCAAGGCATATTCCACAGGTTGGACTGCACCAGGAACGCGGATACCATGGCCGGGATAAGCTCCGTCTGGACGTACCGCTCCACGTCCTGGCGCGGGATGCGGCTCTCGAGGTCGCGCGCGTCGGCCTGGAAGGGGACCATGTCGCAGAAATAGACGAGCAGCACATTGGGCGCGGCGCCGGGAGCGCTCTCCCGTACCTTCGGCAGCGGAACACGCCACTGGCTTTCCAGGAGGAAGGCGTAGTCCTGCTCAAAACTTTGCAGGACATTGCCCTGTGGATCGGATAGGGTGAGCCGGTAGCTGTAATAATCGGTCGGCGTACGGACGGATGTCCCGCGATCTTCAAATGCATTTTGAAACACAATGTTGAAGTCCAGAGAGCCGGGTCCCTGCGAATCCGGCGTACCAGGAATATAGCGGGCCTCCTCCCAGACGAGGAGCTTCTCCTTGTTTGCGGCCCCCGGCTCGTCGGGATTGCTGTGCTGGGTCTGCACCTGCAGCTCCGCATAAAGACCCGGCGCGGGGACCCGGAGATTTTCCAGCGAGAGCCGGAGCGTCCGCTCAAAGCCGGGCGTGGCGACCCCGTTGCGATCCAGGACGAGATAAGGGATTTTACGTTCCTGTTCCTGAGGGGCGCGGGTCTGCTCTCCATTTGTGCTTTTAAACAGGATGGTCGCGTCGGTTGCTGCCCGCAGGGATACGCTCATGCCGGAGGAGGAGAACGCTGCTTCAACCGGCTCCTTCTCCCCGGACGGGAGGCGGGCTGCCTGGGCGTGGATATGGTGGGGAAACATGCTGCTTCCGATCAGGGCGAGCACGACACATAAAATAAGTAAGCTACGCATGGGACTCTCCTCTTGAGCTTCTTCAAGGATACGAAGAAGCCGTCCCAGGCACGTCCCAGATCGCGTCTCACCATCTGTTCTCTGCTGCAAAGACTTAGACTTTCCCCTGGGCCTCCAAAAGTGCTACAATGAATTCAGCCCCACAGGTTATTGGGATATCAGGATGGAACAGCGCTCGACCCAGTCCCTGCTGCAGGATCAACAGGAAAAATCCCTGTTCCTGTTTGTTGTAGTGGTTGGGTACATTATTACATTCATTGTAGATTCAAATGGGGGAACAAAGTATTCACTCCCAAAGATCATTTTTGGGATCCTCTGCGGGGCGTTTTATCTGGTCTTGAACTTTTTTGAATCCGAATTACTTGGGAATTTCCCAACCGGTGTAAGAAGAACGTTATATTTCTCCATTCAGCTCAGCCTGGTACTGGGGATTGGCTGGCTGCTGGGACCCGGGGGGAACTGGCTGATTGGCCTGCCGCTGGTGGCTTTGGCGGTAGCATGGCTACCCCCGCGTTCGCGCTGGTTTGTATATATTGGACTGCTGGCTGCCATTGTGCTTCCCATCCTGCATTACTCGACGTGGAATACCGCGCTGATGAATGCATTTGTCATTTCAACAGCGATCTTTTTTGTCGCCGCCTTCACACAACTCAGGTTGGATGAGAGGCAGGCGCGCCAGAAGGCAGAGGGACTGGCCTTGCAGCTGGAAACGGCCAATCGCAGGCTGGCCGCGCATGCGTCACAGGTGGAGGAGCTTGCGGCCGCCCAGGAGCGGAACAGGCTGGCGCGTGAGATCCACGATAGCCTGGGTCATTATCTGACAACAGCCAGCATACAGATTGAAGCCGCAAAGGTCACTTTTCACTCCGATCCAGATCGGTCGTTGGATGCGATAGAGAAGGCTCACATGCTGGTGAAGAAGGGATTGGTGGCCGTGCGGGAGTCTGTCTCCGCGTTGCGCCTTTCACCTGTGCAAAACCATTCCTTATCGGATGCGATTTCAGCGCTTGTGGCCGAGACGCAGACAACCGGGGTCCAGTTTGGCATGAAAACGATCGGTGAGCCATGGATGGTCGGTGAAAAGGAGACCCTCGTTTTGTATCGTACTGCACAGGAGGGACTCACCAACATTCAAAAGCACGCCAGCGCCTCCTGCGTAGATATCGAACTTGATTACTCGCTGCCTGACCGGATCAGGCTCTCAGTCCAGGATGACGGGGTCGGCGCGGCGGACACACGCGGGGGATTCGGCCTGTTGGGGATCCGTGAACGGGTTCAATTGCTCGGTGGAGAGTTCCATGTCAGGACTCAGATCAACAAAGGGTTTTGCCTGGAAGTGATTCTGTGGGTTACGGAGGGCGAGCCATGACCATCCGCGTCCTGATCGTGGACGATCAGGCTCTCTTTCGAGAGGGTCTGGAAACACTGTTGTCCGTTCATCGAGATATCGATGTGATTGGCCAGGCTCCGAATGGAGATGTAGCAGTGGATCTGGCAATGAAGCTCCGTCCCGACGTTGTCTTGATGGATATGCAGATGCCCGTTCTGGATGGTGGCGGTGCGACCCGGCGAATAAAGCAATCCCTTCCAGATTGCCGAGTCATTGCACTGACAACCTTCGACGATCGGGAAACCATCTTTGAGGCTTTGCGAGCGGGGGCTGTTGGATACCTGCTCAAGGACCTGGATTCCGCGCAACTGGCTGAGGCTATCCGTCTGACCGCGCGTGGGGACTCCATTCTCGAGCCATCGGTAGCGGCAAAAGTGGTGGCCGAATTCAGCCGCGTTTCGGCTCCAGTGGGGGGACCCGGCTCACAAGTACTGAGCGAACAGCTCTCAGACCGTGAGCTCGAAGTGCTGAGACTGGTCGCTCAGGGACTGTCAAATCGCGAGATTGCTGCCAGACTTTTTATCAGCCCCGGCACCGCAAAAACCCACATCCACAATCTTTGCGGCAAGCTGGGCGCCCAAAACCGCACCGAGGCTGCGATCCGAGCCAGGGAGATGGGCCTCGTGTAATGGCTGCCGGTGCACTTGTGCAGACCGGACTACAAGGACCAAAAGGCTGGAATTCTCCTGTGCCGTGTCCTGATTGGCAGTCACGCTGACGACCATTTGAAATACAAAAATAAACCCGCCAATCTACCATTTGATAGATGACCTTGAATGACGTAATCAGTAAACTAAAAAGTAAATAGCGAGGATTAATTCCAAAAGTCGGCGATCGCTACAAAAAAGCAAGGCCAGTGACCAAGGGCGGTAAAACTGGTTGCACGAAAGGCAGGGACCCACTCATGAACACAAGAACGAGTTTGCTGTTTCTTATAACAGGTCTGCTACTTGTGGCCTGTTCCCCGTCTGGTGCTCCATCGGCTGAGGCAACGCCGCCCCCCGTCGTCGCGGATAGCACGATCGTCGCCGAGGGCCGTGTCGAACCGATCAGCTATGCGGATGTCGCCTACAACGCCGGTGGTGTCGTGAGCGATGTGCTGGTGAAGGAAGGGG
>JBLMZU010000203.1:0-11555 GCA_050258995.1 Bacteroidota bacterium | reverse complement strand
GATGGATGAATTCCTGGGCGAAGCGACCTTTCAAAAGATCTCAGAATATGTGAAGGAAGTGTTGAGCGGCAGGAATGTTCACTATCAGACCGAGATCCCCTACAGCGGTGGATCACGCTATGTGGACGCGACCTACATCCCAGACCTGGATGCAAACGGAACTGCCAGAGGCTATTTTGCGCTGATACAGGACATCACCGAGCGCCGGCAGGCCGAGGAAGAGGTAAGAAAGTGGGCAGATGCTTTTGAGCACTGTGCCCATGGGATTGCTATTGGCGATCCCACCACCAATCGGGTTGTGGTCTGTAACTCGGCCTTTGCCGCACTGCATCGAGCGCGCGTCGAAGATATCGTTCATTCGTCGATCCTCAGCCTGTACGCTCCCTCCGATCATGATCACGTGCGGCAGAGTGTTGCCCGCGCAGACCAGGTGGGACATGTCCAGTTCGAGGCGCATATGATCCGCCGGGATGGCTCGGCTTTTCCCGCCCAGATGGATCTGGTCAGTGTACGCGGCGATGAGGGGAATCTGCTCTACCGGGTGGCAACCGCCCAGGATATCAGCGAGCGCAAGAAGGCCGAAGCAGAGATTGCCTATCAGGCGGGTATCCTTAACTATGTCAACGATGCGATCATCGCGACCGATGAGAATTTCCTGATTCGCTCGTGGAATGCTGCAGCAGAACGGATTTATGGCTGGACGGCAGATGAGGCGATTGGGCTGCGAGCCGATCATGTTCTTCAAACCCAATTTCCCGACATAACACGCATTGAAGCCATTCAGAAGATCCGGGAGACCGGCGAGTTTGCGGAGGAGGTTGTCCAGGTCCGCAAGGATGGAGCCCGGCTGGATGTGGATGCCCGCACGGTAACAGTCAGGGACGAAGAAGGAAGGATCACCGGATTTATCTCTGTCAACCGCGAGATCACCGACCGGAAACGCGCCGAAACAGCCGCCCTTGAAAGCGAAGCACGCTACCGTCTGGTTCTGGATACGCTGATGGAAGGCTGCCAGATCATCGATTTCGACTGGCGTTATGTCTACATTAACGAAGTGGCGGCAGCGCAGGGCAGGCATACACCGGCCGAGTTGCTGCACCACACCATGATGGAAATATATCCAGGCATCGATCAAACCGAATTATTTTCGGTTCTACGACAGTGCATGCAGGAGCGTATCGCCAGGCGCATGGAGAACCGGTTTGTCTTCCCAAACGAAACTGTTGGATGGTTCGAGCTTAGCATCCAGCCGGTACAGGAAGGAGTTTTTATCCTGTCAACCGACATCACCCAGCGAAAACAAACCGAGGAGGAGATCCGCAGACTGAACGAGAAGCTGGAGGAGCGCGTGATCGAGCGCACCGCACAACTGCATACCGCCAACCAGGAGCTGGAGGCATTTTCCTATTCCGTTTCACACGATCTGCGTGCACCGCTGCGGGCCATCAATGGCTATACCCAGATCCTGATGGAGGATTATGCCGAAAGCCTGGATATGGAGGGCAAACGCGTATGCAACATCATCACCGCTGAGACGAAACGCATGGGCAAGCTGATCGATGATCTGCTTGCTTTTTCGCGGCTGAGCCGCAAGCAGATCCAGCCGGCCCGGGTGGATATGAAATCCCTCGTCTATTCGGTCTTTGGTGAATTGACCCGCGAACCGGACCGGGAGCGGATCGATTTCAAGGTGGGGAAACTGCCCCCGGCTGACGGCGATCCGGCCCTGCTCCACCAGGTGTGGTTCAACCTCCTATCGAACGCGATCAAGTTCTCGTCCAAGGTCGACCGGGCGATTATCGAAGTGGGCACAAAACGGAGCGAGGACGAGCTGGTCTATTTCGTACGGGATAACGGCGCCGGGTTCGACATCCAATACGTGGACAAGATGTTTGGCGTTTTCCAGCGCCTGCACAGCGATGATGAGTTCGAAGGGACCGGGGTCGGGCTGGCGATCGTACAGCGCATCATCCAGCGGCATGGAGGGCGTGTCTGGGCGGAAGGCGAAGTCGACAGGGGCGCAACCTTATATTTTTCCCTGCCGCGTGAAAGGGACAATCATGAATGATTTGAATGCAGTCGAGATCCTGCTTGTGGAAGACAACCCGCGCGATGCCGAGCTAACCATCCGGGCCCTGAAAAAGAGGAACCTGGCCAACAGCCTTTATCACGTGGAGGACGGGGTCGATGCACTGGACTTTCTTTTCGCACGCGGCAAGTTCTCAGGACGGGACGTCCACGAAGCGCCAAAGGTGGTCCTGCTCGATCTGAAGCTGCCGCGTATCAACGGTCTCGAAGTCCTGACCGCCATCCGGGCGGATGAGCGCACCCAGGCCATCCCGGTGGTCGTCGTCACCTCCTCGGCCGAGGACCCGGATGTAAAAGAAGCGTACCAGCTCGGCGCCAACAGTTATGTCATCAAACCCGTTCAATTTGACGCGTTTATGGAAGCCATGGTCAAAGTGGGAATTTACTGGCTCATGGTGAATCATCCCATGAAGTAAATAAAGGCTGCCGATGTCGCCGCCAATCCACCCGTCCCATTAGGAAAGAAAGCCATGAGCATTGCCACCCGCATCCTTATCGTTGAAGACCTGCTTACTGATTACGAACTGGCACAGCGCGAAATTCTCAAAGCGGTACAACCGAGCGAGTTCGAAAGAGTCGAAAAACAGGGGGATTTTTTGAAGGCCATGGAACAGTTTCATCCAGATCTGATCCTCTCTGACTACAGACTGCCGGACTTCGATGGAATGCAAGCCTTGAAGCTGGCGCAGAAGCATTCTCCATCGGTGCCGGTCATTATCTGGACCGGCTCGATGAATGAAGATGTAGCCGTGGAATGCATGAAGGAGGGCGCATCGAATTATGTCATCAAGGACAACTTGAAACGTCTTGGACCGGTCATCCTGCGCGCCCTCGAGGAAAGGAACCTGTTGTTCCAATCACAAAGAACAGAGGAGAGATACCAGATCATTTTTGAGAATGCCATGGAGGGGATTTTCCAATCCACTCCAGATGGCCGCTATTTAAGTGTCAACCCTGCGATGGCACGCATGCATGGATATGCCTCTCCGGCCGAGATGATGGCGTCTGTGACGGATATTTCGAACCAGATCTATGCAGAACCCGGCACACGCTGCCAGTTCGTTGAGATGCTGCAGAACAATGCAAGTATTACAAACTTCGAAATGAAGAAGCTTTGCAGGGATGGGAGGGTGATCTGGACCTCCACGTCTGCACGCGCCGTCCGTGACACAGGCGGGCAGGTTCTCTACTATGAGGGCTTCGTACAGGATATCACCGAGCGCAAGCAGATCGAAAACGCAGAGTGCGAACAGCGGGCGCTGGCCGAGGCCCTGCGCCATACTGCGGAAACGCTCAGCAGCACACTCGACCATGGAGAGGTTTTGGATCAAATCCTCGTCACAGTAGGGAACGTCGTCCCCTCGGATGCAGCCACGATCATGCTCATTCAGGAGGGGAAAGCGCATGTCGCTCGCTCGCGCGGCTACAAGGAACGCGGCCTGGATGCCAAAATCATGGAGTTCGAGCTCTCCCTGGTGGAAACAGCCAATCTCTGGCAGATGCTGATGACCGCGAAGCCTCTGATTGTCCCGGATGTAGACTCGTTCCCCAACTGGCAGAAAATACCGTCCGTTGACTGGATTCGCTCGAATGTCGGTGCGCCGATCTCCTTTCAAGGTGAGGTGATCGGCTTCATCCTGCTGGATAGCGAAACGCCGGGTTTCTTCACCCCTCGCCATGCCGAGCGGCTGGAGGCCTTCGCCAATCAGGCAGCGCTGGCAATCCACAATTCCCGTTTGATGAAACAGGCGCAGGAGGAGATCGCGGCCCGCAAGCGCACCGAGGATGCATTGCGGGAAAGTGAGGAGCGTTTTCGCCTGATCGCCCACAATGCTGAAGACATGATCTGGATTATGGATATGAAGCTCCAGCTCACATACGTCAGCCCGGCCGTGGAACAGGCCCTCGGTTATTCAGCGGCTGAGATCGTGTCTTCCACCCCGAAACGATTCGTGATGCCGGCCTCCTATACGATGGGTCTGAAAACCTTCGCGGAGGAGATCGAGAATTTCCAGGTGCTGCCCGATCCAAATTATTGCCGGCTTCTGGAAATGGAGTATCGCCGCAGGGATGGTTCGACGTTCTGGGTCGAGATGAAGTTCAGTTTTTTCCGTGACGGCAACGGATACCCGGTCGCCGTCCTGGGTGTTGGGCGCGATATTACCGCCCGCAAACAGGTGGAAGCCCGCGTGCAGGACCTGTTGGAGTTCAACGAGAAGATTCTCAATCACTCACCCCTGGGAATCATCACCTATAAAGTGACAGGCGAATGCATTTCTGCCAACGAAAATTCCGCATCCATTCTGGGCGCCACAGTCGAACAGCTCAAGCTGCAGAACTTTTATACGATCCCTTCCTGGAGAGAGTCAGGCTTATATGACCTGGCCCGCAGGACCATCTCGATCCATTCGGCAGTCAGCGACGATATCCACCTTAAGAGCACGTTTGGAAAGGATGTCTGGCTCAGAGCTCATTTTGTACCCTTCAAATCAAAGGACGAGGATCATGTCCTGCTTACGATTTACGACATCACGGACCGCCGGCTGGCTGAGGGAAAACTTCGTGAAAGCGAGGAACGGTATCGCGCCTTGTTTGAGAATTCTCCCATTTCGATCTGGGAGGAGGATTTTTCACAGGTCAAACAGCATATCGATTCGCTGAAGCAGCAGGGCATTACCGATTTTCGATCCTACTTCGCATCCCATCCAGCTGTGGTCGTGGAATGCAACCAAATGATCGGCGTTCTGGATGTAAACCAGGCAGGATTGCAAATGTATGGGGCAAAAAGCAAAAGAGAGCTGATCGAAAACACCATCCAGACGCTCTGCCAGGCAGAATACGATCATAATGCTGAGGATTTCATTGCCATTGCAGAAGGAAGGACCAGCAATGGCTGGGAGGGTGAGGATGAAACCATGGCTGGAGAGCCCCTGGAGATCAACCTCCAGTGGTCGGTCGCTCCCGGGCATGAACAGGACTTCTCGAAAGTGATCGTCACAATCATTGACATCACGGAACGCAAGCGTACCGAGCAGGATCTGCATGCCTCGGAAGAGCGCTTCCGTCAGATGGCGAATAACATAGAAGAGGTCTTTTGGATGACCGATGTGCAAACCGGGAGGGAGCTCTATCTCAGCCCGGCCAGCGAAAAAATATGGGGCCGCACCTCCGAAGAAATGATGCGGGAACCGGGTGTATACATTAACAGCATTTTCCCCAAGGATCTGCCGGTTGTATTGTACAACCTGGAAAGACAAAAGCACGGGGAAAAAACCGAGATGGAATACCGGATCGTCCGGCCCGACGGTTCCGTCCGTTGGATCTGGGACCGCGCCTTCCCGGTATTTGATGAGGATGGCTCCATCAAGGTACTGACCGGCATCGCTGCCGATATCACAGATCACAAGCAGGCGGCGGATGCATTGCGGGAAAGTGAGGAACGCTTCAGTAATGCCTTTGAATTTGCCCCCATAGGCAAGGCATTGGTCTCCCTGGATGGGCTGTGTTTTAAGGCCAACCGTGCCCTGTGTGATCTGTTGGGTTATACGGAACAGGAACTGGCGGCTACGCCCTTTCAAGAATTTACACATCCTGAAGATCTTATCGCTGAAATTAACCATGTAAATCAATTGCTGCGAGGGGATATCGTTTTCTACCAGATGGAGAAGCGCTACTGCCACAAATCGGGCAGGATCGTCTGGGCGCTTTTGAGCGTCTCCCTGGTGAAGGCAAGGGACGGAAAACCATCATATTTTGTTGCTCAAGTTCAGGATATCACGGAGCGCAAAAATGCCGAGAAGGAAATTAAACGGCATCTATCCGAACTGGAAGCACTCTACGAAAATGGCCTGGCCGTGGGCCGGTTCCTGGAACCGCACCAGATTGGCGAGCGGGTCATCGAAACGTTTGCCCGGCACCTTTCCTGGCATCATGTTGCCATACGCCTGTTAAACCCCGGAACCAATGAGCTGTCTTTGATCGCTTTCAACCAGCCGGGTCTGCAAAATACAGACAGGCAAGAAACCGAACGCCGCCTGCGTTCTGCCATCTCGCAGGTGGGACAAGGCTTGAGTGGCTGGGTGGTACAAACCGGAGAGCCGGTTCGGTCCGGCAATGTGCAGGAATATGCGCAGTATGTGGTCACATACCCGGGAATTCGATCCGGTCTATATATGCCGCTTCTTGCGGGAGATCAGGTCATCGGTGTAATCAGCGTCGAGAGTGAGGAACCAGATGCCCTCAGCGCCCAGGATGAGCGATTGCTGGCGACGCTGGCCAACCAGGCGGCAATTGCCTTCGAGAATGCCCGGCTCTACCAGGCCGCCCAGCAGGAGATCAATGAGCGCAAACTGATCGAGGAGGAGCTCCGCGAAAGCCAGGATCGCTACCGTTTGCTGATCGAGACCTCACCAGATGGTATTGTTATGATGAACATGGACGGAACGATCCGATTCAGCAACCATCAAATGGCCGGTTTGTTTAATTTTGAAACATCCATCGAGCTGTTTGGGGCCAGTTTCATTTCACTCTTTTCCCCGGAGGAACAGATCCATATCGAAGAGCTTGTGGACAAGCATCTATTTGATGACCCCGTGGAGGAAGGCCACTGGTTTATCAGAAAGGATGGCACACGGTTCTTTGGTGAGCTGCGCTCGTCGACCCTGCGGAATGAAAAGGGGGAGCAATATGCCATTATCGCCCTGCTGCGCGATGCCACCGAGAGAAAACAATCCCAGGAAGCACTCCGGGAGGAACGCCAGAGATTCCAGGACCTGTTTGAAAATTCTCCCATCCCCACCTGGTTGGAGGATTTCAACGCCGTCCTTGCCTGGATGGAGGACTTGCGGACCCAGGGCATAACAAACCTGAGGGAATACCTGGAGGTCCACTCCGATGCAAGGAAGTTTGCCGTGGGACTCATACGAATTTTGAACGTAAATCACGCAGCAGTCATCGTCAATGGAGCCCGGAACAAACAGGAGTTGATCGACAGGATCCATGGAATTTTGATGAACGACATGGCCTCCTCGTTCATCATTCACGAGTTTGACATGATCTGGCAGGGAATTACATCCTTTGGGTTCGAGCTGACCAGCCAAAGGATGGATGGGTCCCTGGTCACAGGCATTCAACGTTTATATATTCCGATATCCAACAGCCAGCCTGACTATGGCCGTGTGATCGTCACAAGCACTGACATTACCGAGCGCGTGGAGATTGAAAGGAAGCTGCGCGCCAGTGAATTGCACTATCGCATACTGGCAGACAGCATTACCGATGTCCTGTTCGAGCTGGATCACGATCTTCGCTTTACACATTGGAACAAGGCATCCGAGGAGTTGATGGGTATTCCGGCCCGCGAAGCCATCGGCAGGTCCATGTATGACCTGTTTGGAGAGGCGGAGGAACAGATCAGGATCGCGAAAATCTATCAAAGTGTGCTGGAGAAAAACCTGGCCAGAACCTTTGAAACTGAGATTGTCATCAAGGGCCAGAAGCTTGTATTTGAGATCAACGCCAATCCATCCACGCGCGGGGTTTCGGTCGTTGCCAGGAACATTACCGAGCGTAAACTGTCCGAAACCCTGATGCAAAAGCGTTTCGAGCTGATGGATTATTCCGCCCGCCATTCATTTGACGATGTACTGCAAAGAACGATCGATATTGCCAGCGAGTTGACGGGGAGCCATATTGGATTCCTGCATTTCATCGAAGAAGATCAGGCAACGATCAAGCTGCAAATGTGGTCCGGCGAAATGGCCCGCGATCCGAATCATGCAGGGACCAGGGGAATGCACTATCCACTGGAGCGGGCCGGAGTGTGGGCGGATGCTGCACGTTACAGGCAGCCGATCATCCACAATAATTATGCAGCCCTTCCCCATCGCAAAGGAACCCCGGAGGGACACGTAAAGGTTCTCCGGGAGATGGTCATTCCGATCATCCGCAATGACAGGGTCCTCGCGCTCATGGGCGTTGGCAACAAAACCCAGGAATATACCCTCCAGGATGTGGAATTGGCCGAGCGGTTTGCCGACTATGCCTGGGATATCACTGAGCGCAAACAAATGGAAAGCGCGCTCGCCGAGGAACATAACCAGCTGGCAAGACGGGTGGAGGAGCGAACCGCCGATCTTAGCCGCGCAAATTCGAATCTGGCGCGGGCCCTGCGCGTCAAGGACGAATTCCTGGCCAACATGAGCCATGAGCTGCGAACGCCGCTCAACGCGATCCTGGGTCTTTCCGAAAGTCTTGGGGAGCAGGTCGCCGGGCCGCTGAATGAGAAACAGCAAAAGTATCTATCCACCATCAATGAAAGCGGGCACCACCTGCTGTCCCTGATCAATGACATCCTCGACCTGGCGAAGATCGAAGCCGGCCAGATCACGCTGGATATCAACCGTGTGGATGTCAATTCCGTCTGCCAGGCCAGCCTGAGGATGATCAAGCAGCTCGCCCAGAAAAAGAGCCAGGAGGTGGTCTTGGAGATCGATCCGGACCTTGGGCTGATACAGGCCGATGAGAGACGGCTGAAACAAATGATCGTCAACCTGTTGAGTAATGCCGTCAAGTTCACTCCCGAGTTCTCCAGGATCGGCTTGGAAGCCCGCGGGGATCGGGCTGCAAACCGGGTCATCATCACCGTCTGGGATACCGGCATCGGGATCAAGGAGGAGGATTTGAAACGGCTGTTCAAGCCATTCGTACAGCTCGATTCAGGCCTGGCGCGCGAAGCCACGGGAACGGGACTGGGTCTGGCACTGGTGGCGGAAATGGCCCGTCTGCACGGAGGCAGCGTCACTGCCTCGAGCCACCCCGGCCAGGGCAGCCGGTTCGTTGTTCAGTTGCCCTGGGAGCCAGCAGTGGCGGAGGATATGGTCACCCTGCTCAAGAACACCGGAAAATTCCACGCCATTGATCCCGGCGTCAACCGGCCGACGATTCTTCTTATCGAGGATACCCGCGAGGTGGTCATGATGCTGGTGGACTACCTTGAAATGGCGGGTTATAAGATGGTGACTGCACAGGATGGGGTGGACGGGCTCGTACAGGCAAAACTTACCCACCCGGATCTCATCCTGTTGGATATTCAAATGCCGCGCATGGATGGTTTCGAAGCCACACAAAGGCTGCGGGGCGATTCTGAATTGAAGGACATTCCCATTGTCGCATTAACAGCTCTTGCCATGCCCAATGACCGGCAGCGCTGCCTGGATGCCGGCATGGATGAATACATCAGCAAACCGGTCAACCTTAGGGCGCTGGCGAAAACCATCCAGAAACTTCTTTTACGGGGGGCACGGCCTGTATGAGCACGATCCTCATCGTGGATGACAATGCAAGCGCCAGGGAAACATTGGTCGCCATGCTGGAAGGCCAGGATTATCAGATCGAGCTTGCGGAAGACGCCTTCCACGCGTTACAAATCCTGAATGTGCTTCAGCCGGATCTGATCCTCCTGGATGTGATGATGCCTGGCATGGATGGTTTTGAGGCCTGCCGGCGTATCCGTGCCACGCGGCAGCTTGCCGAGGTTCCGATCATCATTCTCACGGCCCTCGACGACCGGCTCTCGCTGCTGCAGGGGCTCGAGGCCGGGGCGGACGATTTCCTGATCAAGCCGGTTGACCGCTACGAGTTGACGGCCAGGGTCCATACCATTACGCGCCTGAACCGCTACCGTATCCTGCAGGAACAGCGTGAAAACCTGCGGGAAATGACAGAACGCCTGATCACCGCCCAGGAGAAGGAACGCCAGCATATCTCGCGTGAATTGCATGACGATCTCGGTCAGGCGCTTACCATCCAAATGATTTCGCTTCGCAATCTGCAAAGCGATCTGGCCCTTCCACTCGAAACCGTGTATGAGCGCCTTCAAACCTTATACGATCAAACCCTGGATATCTTCATCAAAATCCGCGGGCTGGCCCAGGATCTGCGTCCCCCCGTCCTCGACGCACTCGGACTGAAAGTATCCATCCAGACCTATTGCGCAGAATTTACACGCCGGACACATTTACCCATTACTTTCGAAGTGGATGATGCGCTTCCCATCCTTCCCGATATTTATAACATTACCCTCTACCGGGTTCTACAGGAGGCTCTCAGCAATATCGTCAAACATGCCAATGCAAGCCTGGTGTGGGTCGATCTCGGCACCGATGACAACGATATTACGCTCACCGTCCAAGACAACGGCCACGGTTTTAATACAGGTAAGTTAGGATCCAACGGCATGGGCCTTTCCAACATGCGTGAACGGGTGACGATCGCCGGAGGAAAGTTCTCGATCAGCTCTGTGCCCCGGCGCGGCACTATTCTGACCGCGCAGTTCCCCCTGTCTCATAACTGGAATTTAGGGGAGGATCTCTTATGATCCATGTCCTGATCGCGGAGGATCACCTGCTGGTGCGGGCGGGCATCCGCGCCCTATTGGAGAAGGCAGGTGATATCCATATCCTGGGCGAGGCATCCAATGGCCAGGAGGCGGTGGAACTGGTCAAGGAGCTGAAACCGGATGTCATGATCATGGACATCATGATGCCGCGTCTGAACGGCATCCAGGCATCTGAAAACATCCAGGAGCTTAAACTGCCGACCTACGTCCTGCTTCTTTCGATGTACTCGGATGCAGGTTTTATTCACCGGGCACTGCAATGCGGCGTAAAAGGGTATGTCCTCAAGTCGTCGGTAAGCGACGAGCTTTTGCAGGCAGTTCGGACTGTGGCCAGCGGGCAGACATTTTTAAGCGGACCGATCTCCGAAATGATCGAGTCACAGGCAGCAAATCCGATTCCTCCGGGTGCGGAAAGTGATCCATTTTCCAGCCTTTCGCCGCGCGAAAAGGAGATCATGCAGTTGATTGCTGAAGGACACACGACTGTCGAGATCGGAAAATTACTGTTCATCAGCGCCAAGACGGCCGAAAAACATCGCGTCAGTCTGATGAAAAAACTGAATGTTCGCAATGTGGCTGGCCTGGTGCGGCTGGCCATCAAGCATCATCTCGTGGATCTGGATGGATAGCGAACCTATCGATTTTGTAAGAGAGCCCAAAATGGGGGAATTCCTGTATGGGCACCTGCGCCTGGGTGGATATGATTATCCCAGGCTATTTCTTCGTTTCTGGAAGGAGCAAGTGGATGTCGAGTACCGTACTGATCGTCGATGATGAATACTCAGGTCGTGAGACCCTGGAATCCGTCCTGGAAGGCGAAGGCTACAACCTGATCATGGCAGAAAGCGGCCCCCAGGCAATTGTCAAGGCAAAGACCTTTTTGCCAGACGTGATTCTGTTGGATGTCATGATGCCCGGGATGACTGGTTTCGAAGTTTGTGAAAGGATCCGCAGCGACCCGGATGTGGCCGAAATCCCCATCATTATCCTGACCGCCCTGGATGACCGCGATTCCCTGCTCACCGGGCTCAAAGCCGGGGCAGACGACTTCATCTCGAAGCCGTTCGAC
>JBLMZU010000202.1:0-6460 GCA_050258995.1 Bacteroidota bacterium | reverse complement strand
ACGCTACAATTGTTCTGCACTATGAGAATGGCGTGCGCGGGGTGTTGACGGTCTCGCAGGTTTCGTCCGGGCGCAAGAACCGCCTCTTTTATGAGATCAATGGTTCGAAATCCTCCCTGGCCTGGGACTCGGAAAGACCCAACGAGCTGTGGATCGGCCAGAGGAACGGCCCCAACCAGACGCTGATGAAGGACCCGTCCCTGCTGTCCCCGGAAGCGCGGGCAGTGACTTCCTATCCCGGTGGCCACAATGAAGGCTTCCCGGACACTTTCAAGCAACTGTACGCCAAGGTGTATGACTATATCATCGCCGGCGACTATGACAAAACCCCTGACTTCCCGACCTTTGCGGATGGACACTATGAGATGCAGCTATGCGAGGCCATCGAGCGAAGCGCACGGGAACAGGTCTGGGTAAAAGTTAAGGAATAGGAGGCAGAAATGAAACTTGGATTCTTCACTGCTGCATTGCCCGATAGCACGCTGGAACAGGCAGCCAAATGGGGTGCAGAAAGCGGATTTCAGGCGATCGAAATCGCGTGCTGGCCCCGAGAAAAGGCGACCCGCCGTTATGCAGGTGTAAGCCACATCAATGTGGCAGATCTGGACGCGGTGAAGGCGAAGGAGATCTGCAGGATGCTGGATGGCTACGGTCTGACCATCTCCTCGCTAGGCTACTATCCGAATCCGCTCGACCCGGATACAGAGCATCGCGAGACTGTGGTTGGCCACTTGCAGAAAGTAATCGAAGCCGCGGCCCTGCTCGAAGTGCCGGTTGTCGGAACCTTCATCGGTAAGGATAAGAACAAGACCGTCCCACAAAACCTGGAAGACTTCGCAAGGATCTGGCCGCCGATCGTCCAGTTCGCAAAGGAACATGGCGTGAAGATCGCCATCGAAAATTGCCCGATGATCTTCTCCTACGACGAATGGCCTGGCGGCAATAACCTCGCCAGCACGCCCGCCATCTGGCGGAAGATGTGGGAGATCATCCCCGACGATCATTTTGGGTTGAACCTGGATCCATCGCACCTCATTCTGCAGATGATCGATTACGAGCGTGTTGTCCGCGAATTCTCGAGCAGGATCTTCCACGTCCATGCCAAGGACCTGCACATCGACCTTGAAGGCCTGTATAACAACGGCGTGCTATCACAGGGCATGGGCTGGCAGGTGCCGCGGCTCCCCGGCCTCGGCGACATGGACTGGGCCAAGTTCATTGCCGCACTGACTGCTGCCCGCTATGATTATGTCATCAGCATCGAGCATGAAGATCGCGCCTTCGAGGGTGATGAGGAGCTTGTCAAGCGTGGCTTCTACCTGTCACGGGATGTTCTCAAGCCCTATATCCACTAGAATGTGGGATTTTCTCTTCTCTTTTCACCCCTTCCCAGCCTGTGGGAGGGGTGAATTTATAGATGAAATCTTTCCATTGGCAGAAATACTGCCTGTGAAACAAAGGCATAGTTATGAAAAAATACATTGGTTGTGATCTCGGTGGGACGAATCTCCGCGCTGCCATCGTGGATGTGGAAACAGGTCAAGTCCTGCATCAGATGAATATCCCCACCCAGGCCCGCGAAGGACATGAGGCTGTCATGAAGCGAATGGCAGACCTGTTCCTGCAGGTTATCCAGTCTGCAGGCCTGCAAAAAGAGGAGATCGGCGGGATTGGCATAGGTGTTCCAGGAGTTTTGGAGCTGGAGAAGGGCGAAGTTTTATTTTTGCCCAACCTGGCGGGCAATTGGCCGCATGTTCCCCTGCGGGATACGATCACAAATCTGACCGGGCTTCCCACGGTTTTATTGAATGATGTCCGGTCCATCACCTATGGCGAATGGGCATTTGGCGCCGGCCGCGGCGTTGACACTGTCGCAGTCTTTGCCATTGGGACGGGGATTGGCGGTGGACTTGTGCTGAATGGTCAGCTGCACCTGGGTATCGGAGGGACAGGAGGTGAGCTTGGTCACACCACCATCGATTTCAATGGACCGCGATGCGGCTGCGGGAATTACGGCTGCGTGGAAGCGTATGCCTCCGGTCCTGCCATTGCCGCCATGGGGTTGAAGGCGGTCACGCAGGGACTGACCACCAGCATTGCCGATCTATGCGCGAATGATCTGAACCGCATCACACCGGAACTGATCGCCCGGGCGGCCCTGGATGGCGATGAAATCGCAAGGGACATTTATGAGCGCGCAGGCTTTTATCTCGGCATTGCCGCGGCGAATATCTGTGTGTCAATCGGCCCGCGCCGGATCATCATTGGAGGCGGTGTTGCCCAGGCAGGAGAACTGCTGCTGGGCCCGATCCGGCGCACGATCCGGGACCGGGTGACCATCATGCCGGTGGAGCAGGTGGAGGTTGTCCCATCCCAGCTGGGGAATAATGCGGGTGCCATTGGCGTTGCCTGCTGGGCGGCGGGCCATGCATGACTCCAGGCAGGCCCGGCATTATAATAGGGCGTTTCCAAAAAGTTTTGGTAAAGTCATGCAAGCATTTGGAGGATGAATAGATTGGACACTTCATCGTTACCTCTTCTACTCTCACTTGTCTTTAAAGTGTTGGTCGTTGTCTATGTCATTATTGTGGTGGGTGTTATTCTCCTGGATAACCGCTCTCCCCAGGCCACCTTTGCCTGGCTGTTCCTGATGTTGTCCTTCCCGATCCTGGGGTTTGTCATCTATATCCTGTTTGGACGGGGATACCGGGCGTTCAGCAACGAGAACCAGCTGGCGCGCATTGGCAGTCTTTCCTCCCTGTACGGGAAGTCGATGCAGCCTTTGGTGGATGCCCAGAATGCGTACGCAGAAATAATCAGGAGCAGGAAGCCTGAATCGTATCGTCAGAAACTTCTGGCTCTCGTAAAACATAACTCGCCTTCCCTGCTGACAGTCTATAACCAGGTGGAGTTCCTGCAGGATGTTACGGAAAAATATCCGCGGCTGTTGGAAGATGTGCAAAATGCAAAATCATCCATCCACCTTTTATATTACATCTGGTCGGAGGATGAATACACCTTGAAGCTCAAGGATGCTTTAATTGAGCGGGCGAAGGCTGGGGTCAAGGTCCACGCGCTTGCGGACGCCTCCTGCTTCAATGTCAGCGAGCAGTACCTTCAGGAATTGCGCGCTGCCGGGGTAAAGATCTTTCCCTACCGGGCCTACATGAAAATCGGTCGTATACACTCCGCCAATTACCGCAGTCACCGCAAGATCGTGGTGATCGATGGAAGGATCGGCTATATCGGCGGCATGAACCTGGACAAGGAGCAATTGCCAGGCGGCAACCGGCTGGGCTCCTGGCGCGATACCCATCTCCGGATCGAAGGGGAGGCGGCTCTGGCACTTCAGTCCTCCTTTGCTGTCAGCTGGTACAACACGACCAAGGAAATATTTGATGCCGAGACCTATTTTCCTCAACCTGATGTAAGCCATCTGCCGATCACGCCGGTTCAAATTACGCTGGGCGGTCCCGATTCACAATGGAAAGCCATGCAGCAGCTATATTTCTTTATGATCATGACGGCTGAGAAAAAAGTGCAAATCCAGTCCCCGTTTTTTATTCCGGATGAAAGCCTCCTGGAGGCGATCAAGGCCGCCTCTCTTGCGGGAGTGGAAGTGGAGATCATGGTGTCCAAGCACGGTACGGCTCTGGAACTGGCTCACCGGGCATCGTTCACGTATGTGGAAGAGGTGGCCCGCGCCGGCGCAAAAGTCTATCTCTATAACAAGGGGTACTTTCACAGCAAGACCATTAACGTGGATTCCCAGCTCTGTGCCGTTGGTACGGCGAATTTTGACATTCGCAGCTTCTACATCAATTACGAAGCAATGGCCGTGCTGTATGATGCAGAGAAGGCGCGTGAGCTGGCGGCTGATTTCGAAAACGATATCCAATGCTGTGAGGTCTTCGACTTGCAGGAGTACGAGCGAGCCCCAATCTGGCGGCGTCTGTTGAACTCTACAACCCGACTGGCCTCTCCGCTTTTGTAGGGGATGCAATAATCGGGACGGTCCTTAACGTTTTTACCAGGACGAGAGATAGAACCTCAAATTCGTCCATTTGCCACTTGTCAAATCCAACCGACATGGGTATACTGCCGTCCAATATGAGTACCACGATGATCAGTCACATCCATCACCACGTGCATCTCCATACGTCCTCGAAAGACCGGACTCGTATGCGCGTCCCTGGATTGAACTGACATCAGGAGAAAGCATTTCGATATCATAGCCCCCGGTCGATCACCGGGGGCTTTTGCTACTCAGCACCAATTTTGTAGGATAAGGAAACATTATGTCATCAAAACAAATCATACGACTTTCTCTCCCGTCCAAAGGCCGCCTCGAGACCGATACGCTTGAGTTTCTCTCTGCCTCGGGGTTGAAAGTATTCAAACCCAACCCGCGCCAATACCAGGCCACCATCCCGGCTTTGCCGGAGCTAAGCGTCATCTTTCAGCGTCCCAGTGATATTGTCGTCAGTGTAAGGCAGGGCAGTATGGACCTTGGTATTAGTGGACTGGACGTGATCGAAGAGAAGCGCGGTGAGAACGGCGATATCCTCATCCTGCATGACTCACTCGGGTTTGGACACTGTTCGCTGATGCTGGCTGTCCCCGAGGCCTGGGTGGATGTAACGGACCTGGGCTCGCTTAAGAAATTTTCTGCCACGCTGGACCGCCCTTTGCGTGTAGCGACAAAGTTTCCGGTGCTCACGAAGCGCTTCCTGGATCAATGTGGGATTGCACACAACCTGATCGCGGCCGAGGGGACACTGGAAACCGCGCCGACGATCGGTTACGCCGACATGATCTCAGATCTCGTTTCCTCCGGGCAGACGTTGAAGGACAACCGCCTGCGGGCGCTGCCGGATGGTTTGATCCAGCCTTCGCAGGCAGCCCTGATCGCCAACCGGAAGGCACTGCAGGCACACCCGGAGGTCCTCGAGATGGCGCGCCGCCTGCTGGAATATATCGAAGCCCATCTGCGTGCCAAGGAGAACCTATTGGTGATCGCCAATATGCGTGGGGAAAGCCCCGAGACGATCGCACAAAAGATCTTTACGCAAACCAGCGTGGGGGGGCTCCAGGGACCCACCATCAGCCCGGTCATTGTACGCGATGGAGGCAGGTGGTTCTCCGTCTCGGTCGTGGTCCGAAACGAGAGATTGCCGCAGGCCGTCACGGAGCTGCGCGCCATCGGTGGTAGCGGCATCATCGTTTCACCGGTGACCTATATTTTCGAAGAAGAGCCGCCGCGCTATAAAGCCATGCTGGAAGCACTGAAATAGGAGTCATCATGTTAAAGCAATATAACCCTGAATCTGCAAAAGCATCGATCCTCAGGCGTACGCCGCCTGATGAATTCCCCGTCAGCCAGCGCGTGCTGGATGGGATTGCCCAGCTCTTCGGCGAGTCATTGACACCCGAGCAGGCAGTCAACCGCATTCTGAAGGAAGTACGCACAGAAGGCGACGCGGCGCTCCGAATGTGGACCCAACGCCTTGATGGCCTTGACCTTCGGCCTGTTCCGGTTTCAAAAGACGCGCTCCAATCCGCTTTGGACTCCATATCCGCAGATCGACGGGAAGCGCTTGCACTGGCTGCACAGCGGATCGAAGCGTTCCACCGCCGCCAGCCTTTGAGCTCCTGGTTCACAAATGACCTCGGTGGCACCGTTGGGCAGATCATTCGTCCCATCCAGCGGGTGGGGCTGTACGTGCCCGGCGGGACGGCTCCCCTTCCATCAAGTGTGCTGATGAGTGCCATCCCGGCTCGGGTTGCAGGCGTCAGGGAGATCGTAGTCGTGACACCGCCGAACCGTTCCTTTGCAAATGCGAGCCAGCCGGTCGACCCGATCATCCTGGCGGCTTGTGCGATCGCCCAGGTGGATGAAGTCTATTTGCTTGGCGGAGCCCAGGCCGTGGGCGCGCTGGCATATGGCACGCGGACGATCCGTCCCGTGGATAAGATCTTTGGTCCCGGCAACCTGTTCGTCACTCTTGCCAAGCGCCAGGTTTACGGCGTGGTGGGCATCGATGGGCTGGCCGGGCCGACCGAGACTGTGGTCGTGGCAGATGAGTCTGCCAATCCGGCCTGGGTTGCTGCCGATCTGCTCGCCCAGGCGGAACATGATCTGCTGGCTTCGGCCATTTTACTCACGCCGTCCGCCTCGTTGATCGAGAAGGTCCAGGTGGAAGTCGCACGGCAGCTCGAACAGCGCGGCCGCGCAGAAATCATCGTCGCTTCCCTCGAGAATCGTGGCGGTGCGGTGCTGACCCGGGATCTGGATGAAGCCGTCCAGCTCGCAAACGAGTATGCTCCCGAGCACCTGGGTTTGTCTGTCAGCGATCCCTGGCGCTGGGTGGAAAAGGTAAACCATGCCGGTGGGATTTTTGTGGGTGAGCTTTCCTTCGAAGTATTGGGAGATTACCTGGCCGGGCCCAGCCATGTGATG
>JBLMZU010000201.1:0-7533 GCA_050258995.1 Bacteroidota bacterium | reverse complement strand
ATGTATCACCGTTGAAACGTTTGGGCTTGTACTCAGTATGCAAATGGTGAAAATATCGATTCCAATCATCTGGTGTGATTGATTCAACATCTGGATCATCAAAATAGTGACAAATATATTTGAGTTGGCCATGCATAGTTGGAATGTAGGCCGGTGAATATTTGCCCCCTTGGGCATAGAAAATGAATCCCTCAATAGCCTTAGATAGTTTCATAGGACAACGTACAACCTCCTCTTGAATTATGAGTAACGTTGCCGTTTGTCCTACGCTATTTGTTGGGAATTAGATACAGGGTTGCGCCCCCGCGCAGACTCGAACTGCGCTCTTCGGCTCCGGAGGCCGACACTCTGTCCACTGAGCTACGGGGGCGGGCGACGAAATTTTATCACATTGTGGGGAAATCTTTATGCCTTTGCTGCCGGCGCCAGGGCAATCAGCTCGGACCGCAAGGCCTCAATCCGGTGCCGGTTGCCTGTCTCATCGCCCAGGCGTCTGAACTGATCCTTCTTATGGGCCAGCTCGCCGCATACCTGGTAAAAGCGCGCGGTCTTCAAAAAGCTGCCGGATGTCATGGCGGACAGATAGGCGCTGATCTGGAAAAAGGAGAGCGCGCTGTCGTACTGTTGCCGCGAAATGTAGCCCTTGGCCACCTCTTCGGGCAGCTGCCGTTGAAGGATTTTGCGCTCGCGCAAGATCATCCAAAGGATAAAACCAAACATCAGGACATACCCCAGATAATCCACTGCCGTGCCTGCCAGGAAGCCACCAAATCCGCCTACCAGGCTGCTGAACGTGTTGTGGAAGGCATGAGCGAAGACCGCAATGGCAAATCCGATCGGTACCGCAAAAAACCTGATGAGTGTATTGACGCTCGTGCGTGAGACGGCCAGCCCGATCCCGGTAAAGGAGGTAAAGAAGGGATGCATCCAGCCCACCAGCACCACCCGGATGAAGACCAGCGCCCAGAAGCCCGACCAGCCATTTTCCAGGAAACCGTTCCGGTAGATATACAGGACATTTTCCGTGGCAGCGAACCCCATGGCAGTGATCGCGGCATAGACGATGCCGTCCATCACCGAATCGAATTCCCAGCGAAAGAAGAAAAAAACGATCAGGACGGCGAGGCCCTTCAGGCTTTCCTCGACGACCGGCGCGACGATCGAGCTGGTCCCAAACTCTGTAAGGCCTTGTGAGCCGGTCAGAGCGTAAATCCCCATCCCGGAGGCCGTGTTAATGACAAAAGCCCCTCCAGCCGCGATCAATGCCCCCCAGCCAAAAGCCGCCCCCAGCAGAATCTTTGGCTCCTTCTCATACCGGTCCAGCCAGTTGATAAACGCTGCGAAGAGGAACATCGGGACAAACCCAAAAAAGAATGCACCGAATAATGGCATGAATTCCTCCTGAAACGGATGCCATCCCTGTCCATTTGCCCCTAAAAAAGGGCGGGATAAGATCTATGACCTCATAAATTGGGGAAATTGTACTTCGAAAAGACGAAGATTACTGCAGGTTGAAGATCAGCCCTGTCCGCTCGATGCGTGTCTCTTCAAAAGAGATACCCAACGCATCCAGCACTTCCTCCGGACGTCCCGTCGCGCCTTCGCGGGCAGAGAGACGCATGTATATTTTACAGAGTCCAGGAGCCTGCTCCTGGACTGGCTCAATAAAATGTAACTCTTCAATCAGGGGACGCAAATCATAGCTCTTTCCGCGCCGTTCCCGGGGAAGTGCTTCTGACGCCATCACGGTAACAACACGCCGCTCCAGATCGGACCCTTCGACCGGTTCCTTTAAAGTCACTTCATACTCCGCCGAGGCGACCAGGGTTTGCAGGGCGGGCAGGTGTTCATCCACACTTTCCACGTTCAAAACGCGGATGCCCTCCGGCAGGGTGGCCTGCAGTTTTTCAGACAATCCATCCAGGGGGATGTCATTCTTCAGGCGCATATCCAAAACCTCGCAGCGCGAGGAGAATCCGAGCGGGAGCGCGGCGGCGATGTTCATCTTTGGCTGCGGATGGAAACCCTGCGAATAGGCGAGCGGCAAATCGGCGCGCCGCGCCGTCCGCTCCCAGAGCTTGTGCAGATCGAGATGGCCGGTATAGCGCAGGGGACCCTGCTTGGTGAACGTGATCCGGATGCGCATTATTGTGAATTCCCGTGATGAGGCGTGTTCACCATCAGCCACGAGCGGATGTTGCGGATGTGCTCACGGTAATGTTTATAGGTATTGCTGGCGATCCGCTCGTAGAGATTGTGCCTGCCGATCGTTTCCTCGTTCATCCTTTCAAGCGAGGCAACGATGGACGCAAAGGCATTCAATTCCTGGATGATGATGTCTTCCAAAGAGACATGTTTGTATTTCTCCACCACCCATTCCATGGGCGTTTCATCGTCAAGCAGGGGAGAGCCGAAGTCGGGATAGCCGTAAAGGTCCAGAAACGCATCGAGCGCGTTCTGGGTCTTGCACGGCAGGTACGATTCCCCGTTCTGGATCTCCTGCATGCGGTCCGCCATATACTGCTCGTAGACCAATACATGAGCCAGAAGGTCCTTGGTGGACCATTTCCCCAAAACACCGGGGATGGTCAGGCGGCGCGTGAAACCGATGCGGTTGATCAGCAACTCGAACTTGTCACGCTCACGCATCAGACGCGCGAGAAAAACATCCTTGTTGGTCCGGGTCATATCGTCAATCCCCCACGACCGGCAGCTGCTTACTGATAGCTGACTTGCTGTTGACCGATGTACCGGGGCTCTTCACATCCGGGCATTTCCAGACATCGCCCGGGTTCTCCCGGCGCATGTTGGCAAAGGTCGGCAGGATGCCGCAGGCAAAGCAGTTCAAGCGGCAGTCCACGCGAATCTGGCCCTCCAGTGACTGGCGGAAATCCTGGAACAGGAAATTCTTGCGGACGGCCGCGGTGATATGCTCCCACGGGAAGACTTCATCCGTGCGGCGCTGGCGGTGGGTGTAGAAGAGCGGGTCAAGCCCGTGCTGGTCGAAGGCCTGCATCCAGGCCTCGTAATTGCGTCCCTCATCCCAGGCATCAAATTTCGAGCCGTTTCTCCAGGCACTGTAGATGACCTCGGCCACGTGGCGGTCGCCGCGCGACAGCCAGGCCTCCAGGAAGGAGTCTTCTGCCCGGGTCAGGCTGAGCTTGATGTTGCGGTCGCGTCCCAGCTCGCGGCGCAGCAGGGACTGCTTGGCCCTGATCTGTTCGGGCGTATCGCACGAGACCCACTGGAAGGGAGTCTGCGACTTGGGGACAAAGGTGCTGACGCCTGCATTCAGCTTGGCTTTCATGCCGATCACCTTGCGGCCCTCGGCGATGACCCGCTTGCACAGGTCGGCGATGGCCTGCACATCCTCGAGCGTTTCACTGGGATGGCCGATCATGAAGTAGAGCTTGATTGTGGTCCAGCCGCGGCGATAGATCTCCCGCGTGGTATTGATAATATCCTCGTCGGGGATGTACTTGTTGATGATGCGGCGCATCCGCTCGGTGGCAGCTTCGGGGGCAAGGGTGAACCCGCCCGAGCGCTGGTCTTTGAGCTTTTCCATCAGGTCGATGGAGACAGACTCGATTCGTAGTGAAGGCAGGCCGATGCGCAGGTGCGAACCACCAAACTTTTCACCGGCCCGGGTGACCAGATCCACAACATGTGTGTAGTCGGAGGAGGACAGCGAAAGAAAGGCCAGCTCCTCGAAGCCGGTATTCTTGATCGCCGCTTCCGCAGCCTCCAGGATCTCATCCACGCTTCTTTCACGGACGGGACGTGTGATCATACCCGCGTGACAGAAGCGGCAGCCGCGCGTGCAGCCGCGCATGATCTCCACCGAGACGCGGTTGTGGACGATATCGATGTTCGGCACGATGAAATGCGTCGGCGGCGGAGGGAGAATCGGCACGATGCGTTTTGTGATGACTTTCGGCACATCCGGGATGACAGGCTCCACGTGGGAGAGTGTTCCATCCTCCAGATAATACGCCTCATAGAAACGTGGCACATACACGCCCTGGATTTTTGCCAGCTCCCGAAGAAGGTCTTCACGTTTAAGGGTTGGCGGGCTTAAAGTATCCAACACTCCAACCGTCGAACCTTTAAACCTTTGAACCGCATTGATAATATCGTGAATGACTTCCTCGCCCTCGCCGATCACGAAGGCATCGATGAAGGCGTGCATCGGCTCGGGGTTCATGGTGGAATGCCCGCCGGCGATGATGATCGGGTGACTCTCGTCGCGGTCCTGTGAGCGGACCGGGATTCCCGTCAGGTCGAGCACGTTCAGCGCGTTGGTGTAGAGCGTTTCGTAGGGCAGGGAAAAGCCGATCAGGTCGAAGTCGGCCAGGGGGCGTTTCGATTCGAGCGAATAGAGGGGGATGCCATGCTCGCGCATCAGGGCTTCCATATCCAGCCAGGGCGCGTAGGCGCGTTCGGCCAGCGCGTCCTCCCGCTGGTTGACCTGGTCGTACAGGATCTTCAATCCGACGTTCGAGACGCCGATGTCATAAATATCGGGGAAGACAAACGCAACTTTGGTCTGCACCCGGTCCCAGTCCTTGACGACGCTGTTGAGTTCGCCGCCCACATACCGGCCGGGCTTTTGTACCTTTAACAGGATACGGTCAAGCTTGTTTTCGATCTGTTCCGGAGTCAACATGGAAGGCATTATAACAACTTTTGTCCGATTTGCAGCTTGTCTCAGCAAATCATTAAATTTTTGTACGGCAATGTGTGGATGTCGGCGGGAAAATTCACCACAGAGTGCACGGAAATCACAGAGGAGTATTGAGGTTCTCAGTCTACGTTTTGATCTCTGCAGCGATTCGTCCGAGGGGTAGAAAGGTCACCTTTTCAGGGGTGAAAGGAGAAAAGTCGCTTTCTGGCCTTAGAATTTTTTCATGAAGAAAAGGAGAACCGCATGAAAAATATTGTCGTTGCATTGCTCGCACTTGTCCTGGCTGCCTGCGCAGCCCAGCCGGCTCTTACTACTCCAACTGCCGCCGCCCCAACGCAGGAGCGGGTGCTGCCCACCCAGACCCCTGTGGTGGTTGTACAAACTGTTGTCGTAACCGTGGTGCCGACTGACAGGCCTACGGAGATACCCACGGATGTCCCCACAGCAACAGCTACACCGCTGCCGCCGCCGACCGAAGTACCCGCCACGCAGCCGCCCGCAGCCGCCGCTACTTCCGCCCCCGTGCAGGCGGCCGCGGATCATGGCCTGGTCACGCTGGACAGTGCCATGGGAGGCGGCTGGTTCTCGAATTTGACCCTGACCGCCAAGGTGCTGGCTTTACGCTGCCAGCTCTATAAACAGCTTACTTTTGCCGCGACCCCATCCGATCCCGCCATCACACAGGCGGATTTCTACTACCGGATCGAGGACCGGACCACCGGTGCTGTCTTCGACTGGCAGGGGCCCAGGCGGATGAGCGCCGATGCGAATGGCAACTTTACCTTGGCCTTTTCGGGAGAGGATGTCAATCCCAACTTCAGAAAACCGAATGCCTGGTTCGATTTCCAGGTCGTCGGGCTGAACAAATCCGGGAGCCGGGTGGGGAACAGTGAGAAGATCATCCAGCAGGTAAGCTATACGTTCGATTGTCCCTGAGGTGGAAGAGTCCGAAATACGAACCGGAAGTAGTCCATCGTTGGAATAGAACAGAGCCGGTCCCATTCAAAGGTCCGGCTCTTTATCTGGCTGTTCCTCGACAGTTATTCTTCCCGGCGCTTGAACCGCTTGGTGACACCTTCTCCCAGCAGGGCGGCAGATTTTTCGTGCCCGGCATCCATGGCGAGGTCAAGAGCAGTTTTGCCCTCGTCGTTCTTTAATGCCAGGTCAGCGCCGCCCAGGAGCAGGATACGGACCGTCTCGAGATCGTCATTCTGAGCGGCGACATGCAACGGCGTGAAGCCGCCCTGTTCGCGGACGTTTGGCTCGGCTCCCAGGTCGAGCAGCATTTTGACAATATTGGTGTACATGCCTGCTGCCGCGGAATGGATCGGTGCTGCTTTAAGATCGTTGTGTGAAGGAGAGTTCAGTTGTGCGCCGGCCCTGGCAAGATATTCAGCCGTGTCATAGTGGCCGAAAAAACACGCCAGTCCCAGCGGCTGGAAGCCATCCTCGGTATAGGCATTGACCAGCTCCGGGTCGCGCGCCAGCAGGCGGATGACGTGGTTGATCTTGCCGGTGGCGGCCGCTTCGAAGATGGTCAGCACAACGGTCTTGTCGGCCAGGAACGAGGCGATCTCCCGCTGGCTGTAGTAGGCCGCCACCATGATCGGGCTGAGTTGATTCTCGCTCGTATGGACCAGGGCGGGATCCACGATGAGCTGTCGCTCCACTTCGTAGCGGTTGCCCTGCCGGATGGCGTCAAAAAAGCTGATGCTCATTCTTTCCTAAATAAAAGCAGAAAAGTCATTCGGTAGCACCGATGACAGAAAGTGTGAGCTGAGGAGTAGCATTGAGTGCCTCCAAAAACGAGCAAACTGCCTTAACCAATTCAGCGAGACTGGCGAACAAATGGTTATGAGTTACTTTGCGACGTAGATGCTTCCAAAGTCGCTCGATGAGATTGAGCCAAGGTGAATAGGTTGGCAACATGAAAAGAACCAGTTGGTCTTTGTATTTTTCCAGAAAGTCCTGGGTCTTGCGACTGCGATGAATGATGAAGTTGTCGACCACTACAACAATCTTCTGGCCATGATAATCGGGTGCTTGTGTCACCGTTTGCATGAATTGCTCGACGAAGGCACAAAAACCGACACTGTTCTTGCGCTCTTCAATGCGATGCACGGTTTGGCCAGAAACATAATTGACGGCACCAAAGCCATACTGCTTTTGGTTCTGGCCCGGTGTCGGCACCTTGCGTTGTACACCTTCCTGAGTCCAGCAACGCATAATGCCAGGCAGGAGGTTCAAGTCAATCTCGTCCTGATAGTACAACAGGATTTCACCGTTTTTCGCCTGTTTCTGGTACCTTTTCAACTTTTTTGCCTTCTGCTTATACTCGGGATCCGGGCTGGCAATACTCAGGACAGGTCGACGCACTCGATAGCCCAGCGTATGCAAATGGGCCCGGATGGTTTCACTGCTTACTGCTGCAAAGCCTTTCCGGATCAGTTCCCGCAGCAGATCCGCACAGGTCCAGGTTGAAAATGAGTAACCAGCCTCCCGCGGCTCCTGCTCCACCAGCTTCTGTAATTCGGTTTCACATGGGCCAGTCACTTTTGGGAGGACGCCCACTACGAGGGCGATCCTCCAAGCCGGATAAGCCTTGCCTTTCATACCGATCCAACCAATATAAAACGGAGTCTTCATTGAATAAAGTCAGTTCTGCAATTTCCGAAACTGCATATTCTTGGGCAGACAGCAATATCATCTGGCAACGCGTACGAATATCTGCATTTTGTGTTCGCCGGTACAGTTCCCGTAATGCTTTTTCCTCTCTCGGCGACAAGCTTCGAACATATCTCGCTTCTGGCATAGACACCTGCTTCCTGGTTGGATCAGATTCTATGCCC
>JBLMZU010000200.1:0-5526 GCA_050258995.1 Bacteroidota bacterium | reverse complement strand
CTCCCAGACGAATCGTCTGGTTCAGCGTTTCTTCGTAATTCGCAGTCCTAAATTTGCGGCTCATTCACAAAGTCTACCATTCTATTCTCATGTCCTGTCTCCCTCTCCGACAGGCTGCTAGTGCCTTGGAAATGGTTTCACGGGAAGACCAGCTAAGACATGACTTTCAATATCGATGTCGCAAAGACCAAAGAAGTACCGGCTTCCTGAGGTGGCACCCCATCTGCCATAGACTCCCCGACGCCGGTTGAAAGAGTCCGAAGCAGAGCAGCAAGTCAGCAAAGAAACAAAAAGACGATGTGCCGATACACCGGTTTTCCTCTATTGGTCGTCAAATGCTTATGGCAGCCAGTTAGAAAACCTTACTCCCTTTTATTGCCATGGATTAGCTGCTGTATCACAGCCGATAACAGTACGTTTCCCTTATCACCGAAGCACATTTTTCTATATCCGCACGACAAACACGCTTCTCTATTGCGCAGAACGGAGAGTGGAAAATTGGAACCGGTACGAGCTGTTTCGTACATAGGGACAATCATGCTGAGTATATCTTTCTGCTCGACCGAAAGATTGATATGTTCAGCCGTGCCTAGATTACGATCCAAGCCAAAAAGATATGGTCGCTGACCAGGCCAGCCCTTATTTCCCACCAGATCTGAATTATTGACAAGAGCAAACCGCAAAGCATCCTGCATCTGACGTGACACAAGAAGCCCAAGATATATACTGCGCACTTTGCCAATCATTACATCCCATCCCCATACCGGAAATTGAACTTCGGAGCTTGAAGAATCACCAGGTACGGAGAGGGAGACATTAAACTTACGAAAAGTCCGTACTACCTGATTTCCCATTGGAATTTTCATCTGTGCTTTCCAGTCTTTAAGCAGAAAAGCCCAGACTCGAACATAGGTCACCAAGCTTCTCCATGATCCACCCAGGTTGTTAAGCTCGTTCTGTAACCCAAAGGTGCTTTGACTGGGGCGGTCTCCTTTAAATAGAGGCAATAACTCGGGAGAATCCCCGGCAGCACTATAACGGCTTCGAAATAAAGTCACCTGCTCAATATAGCTTTTGACGGAAGGAATCAGGGAGGCGAGCCCATATGCTTCCAGGCATACCGCCATACTCCTTCCGGATTCGTAGTCCTCCAACGCTCGCCATACTACATCAAAGACATCTTCCGGCTGCACATTCCTAAGATACCAGTGTGCTGCGGCCGGACAAAACTGATAGAGCAAAGCCGATACGATCGGGTCCTGCTTGCCGGCCATCTGCCGGGCAAGGATGAATATATCCTTACTCATGTTCAGACTCTTGCAAACAGCGGCAAGTCTGGATTTGGGCCTCCGATCGGCCACTCTTTGAGGATTACAGCGGGATGATGTTTACAAATCCAATTCCCCAGAGTCTGGGATCTCTTGGCTCTCGCGAGCTCTTGAAACTCCATCCAAAACGTTGGGCGATCTTTTTCTATAAATTTATCAAAAGTTGACATTGCCATTCCTCATTAACTGAAACAAGCCAAAAGCTCTGTCAATAGTGACGAACATCAATACCACAGAGCGATGAGCAGGAGAGACACCAACAAACCGATCAACAGTATTGCCTCTTCACCCTCCATAAAACAGGTTATCCATGTCGAACAGATGATTGCGGACGTGATTCAGAGAATGGAATTACCGGTGAAGCAGATAAACAAAACCAAAAGCATTTGCAGGAATGAATCCCAATTCAGAACCTGCCGATATTTCAGGCCGTAGAGGTCAAGAAAGAATCTGAGGGAATACAGAAACAGGAAGATCTCTTCCTCGTTGGTATTCCAGAATTTGCTGGCAAGGTCATATCTGACACTTGTTCTCCCGCTGGCTCTACACCATCCGAGCATACTCTACCTGCCCCACGCCTATATCCAGTTGGGATGACGAGATTTTGTCCCGTCCCTACTCCACACAATCTCTGCTACATGCGGCCATTTCCTTTCTGGACAAGCGCCCGCTGCCTACATTCTGCAGACCAGCACTCATGCGTATACCTGCCTCAGGAATATTTCAAGCAGCAGTTTCAGTAAGCCCCTGGATATAGGGAAAAATAGAAAACATCGTTATAGAAATCATCATACAGATACATTGGCAAATAATTTCCTTGCTACAGCCCCAGGCGATCCCGATCCTCATCTATCGAGGTCTGCACTGGCTTTGCTGGCCTATCTGCCCGGACATCAGCTGGATCCTCGCTTTTATTTAATGCTCTCTTTTTCTCAATTTTGGCAATTCTCTGTCTCATCTCTTCCTGGGCTGCTTCGGCCAACATCTTTTCTATGTCCTGTTGGGCGATATCAGGGTTGATGGCCTGCTGCAATAGCAGCTTCATACTGGGAGAGATCAGCTTTTCTATAGCCCCAATCCCTCCCTGCTCCCAATCCCTAGCAATCACGTAGTCGTTCGGGTGGGCACTGATAACGTCCCGGATTAATGCCTGCACATCCGCGCGGTTGCTTGTCCCCAATGGCTTTATTTTGGCCAGCGTTGGTGGCTGCCAGTGCTTTTCTATCCGTCCCCGCAGCCAGCATTGGAGTGTTGGAAGATCCAGGGTGATGTCACCGTATCGATGATAGCTGCTGAGTATTGTTCGAATGATGTCTGCATCTTCTGGATCAGGCGAAAAGAAAGCCTGTGTGGATGTGTTTGCCAGTAGAGATTGAACCAGAGACTCCATCCCTTCAGTTCTTCTCATCATAGACAGAGACTGACTTAAAATGAACATCCGACCGCCAAACTTTGCACCTTCAGAGAGCATGCTTTCCAGTCGCATCCCGCTTCCAATTTCTTGTGCTTCATCGATGAAAAAGTAGAACGGTATAGGCTGGAGAGATGTTGCTTTTCGGAAAGCGGCATCAAAAACATTGTAGAGCACACTCGCCGTCAGCCGAGCACTTTCGCGCCCCATTTCCCCGACTGGCAATCTCATAATGATCCAGGCGCGCTCGTTTATCCACTTCTCGAGATCCACGAATGTTCCCTGGTGCATCGCAGCAAACAACCATGGAGAAAGTTCAAGAGCCATGACTTTTGATAAGATCGGTGAAACCACCTCAGTTACCCAGTTCTGATTTCTCAATCCATCCTCGCTATGCTGTCCCAGGAGAGCATCTAGTGCCAGAGCGCCCAAGCGCTCTGATGGTGAGAGAAAACCGATGGCAGCATGCCGCCACCTGATATTGAAGGCTGCAAACACCACGTGAAGCAGTCCCATCTTCTCCGGGTTATGCTTGTTCCAGGCATGAGCCAGTCGGAAAAGGGCCAGAAGCGCCGCCTGCATTCGAGGTCCCCAGTAATCATCCCAAATGCGCTGGCCCACCTGGACGATCGCGTTGCCAGCCCAGGAATAGTCATCCAGCGCAAGCAGGTTTAAGGGAACGACTTCCGGCTGGTCGGGCGAAATAATTCTCAAGCGTTGGATCGCCTTTGCGCGTTTCTCAGGCGGTAATTCGTGGATGAACTGCAAGATGCTGTCCGAAAGCGAAAGGTGTGGGTCTACCAGGAAAATACCAGGAGCATCATCTCCTCGTTCAATTAGCTGGGTGAGCATGGCGTAGGCAATGGATGTCTTTCCGGAGCGGCTGCCGCCTGTCGCCAGCGCATGAGCGTCTGGATCGATCCCTACAGGCAATTCTTCCGACACACTCAATCCCACCTTAAATGGCGCATCGAGAAAGGGCTTTGAAGGCGGTGGAGCTGGTACCTCTTGAATCATATCTCTGGCCATGACACCACTGGTTTCACCCATCTCGGGTGGAGAGACAATTGTTGCCAGCTCTGCAGCAGATAAGGTCAAAGAGTTCGCCCGGATAACCGGCCATTCGTTCTCATCAGCACGCAGTGCTTTCCAGGCGTTATATCCGGTCAGGATCGACAAGTCATCAGGATGGGAATCACCATAATAGACAATAGTGGTCTTAAGTAAGATATCGTCCAGCTTTGATTCAAGGATCTGTTTGGGTATCGATCGCCAATTCATCCAGTCCACGGTTCCAAATGCTCCAATGAGCGCCAGAAGAGATCCAGCCAGAGTGCCAAGCAAACCGGTTACGAAAGGAATCCAGTGGGCGGTCGTCAGACCAGCAAATATACCCGCAACGAGGATCCCGATTGCGGTCACTGCCCTGAAGGTTGCCAATCGAATTCCCCACGGGTTAGGGGTGCCGTTGCCCACGCCTGCCTCGGTTCCATAGGAATAGGAGGCCAGGGTTTTGAGTTTCATTTGCAGCTCAGGATCCTTGCCAGTGAACCAAATACGAATTCCATTGTTTTCTCTGCTGCGGCGATTCATCAGATAGCCGCTGATCGCCAGCATGGGATCCCCTCCTCGATCGGAAAGCGAAATTGTTGGGACTAGTGCCGTATTCCTGAGCGAACAACGAACGGATGCCTGTGGAATACAGCTCTTTCCCAGATACGTCCATCGCGTTTGCTGATGTGTCATTGCGGCCCAGGACCGAACCGCTCCAAGCGCCCTGTCAGGCGGCGTGAACATGCGTACGCGTATGCCGGATTCCGTGGCAACCAGATCGATGGCAGACGGGAATGGCAGCTGGCCAAGCCAGGAAGCAATCTGGCCCCGATTTCGCTCCAGGGGCATGGGAGCCAAGCGTAGTTCCCACAGATCCCACTGGCCGGAGCACAGCGGACACGGGACAGCTTGGCCGACCAGTGTGGATTCTGGGCCACTGATTTGATCCTCATACGTATGCCAGCATACTGGGCAGGTTATTTTATTTTGGCTCATTGCGATTCCGCCGAGCTGGTGGCGCCAGTATTTTTCCAGGGAAAGGACCAGGTGGGAGCGACGCCCCCGAGTAACAAAGCGCCAGGGCCAGATAAAAAGGCCGCAAGAAGGCCGCCTGGCTGCAACCGTGAGACGCACCGGGAAATGGTAATGCCTCGCATCTGCGGGGCTCCAAGTTTGCGTAACCAGGAGTGCAGTTCACCTGCCACGCTTGACACATACTCACCTAGCAACTTACGATGGGTTGACTCTTCATCAATTGTACGGGACAAAAACATAGGTTCACCTTCCTTTGTCTTGCGCCTGGATGGCTACAAGAATCTTCTTCTCAACGCGCTAATTCACACGGAACTGGGACTCCAAGTTCACCTTCGAGTATCTTAAACGATTTCAATGGGGGGTCCCCCCTCAAGCGACGTTTATCAAACTCCATGTTTTGGAGAACAACGTGACAATATTCTAGGCACTGATTATCTTGTGAGTATTTTGTAGGTTCACCCAGCTCGAAATCGCCCGAGCGACGCCGCAAAGGGGACCCCTGTATTTTTTGTCCTATACTGACCTCATGTTTAGATCCAACTCCTTTTTTTCATCTAGCAGCTTGTCGGAGAGGAACTGTCGGAGAGGATTTGCAACGCAAAACTGGCCAGAAATCGCTAAAAAGCCATCGAAAACCATGCGTTTGACGCACTCTCATTAGCCAAAACCGGCGTTTTGCACCCAAAAATCTTTCTCTCC
>JBLMZU010000199.1:0-14821 GCA_050258995.1 Bacteroidota bacterium | reverse complement strand
GTTGATGGCCTGGTCCATGGCTTCGAAGGTCTTTTGGCCCGCACGGGGGGCGGCGAGCGCTTCGTAGCCCTCGGCCCGGTTGAAGACACGCAGACCGGTGACGCTCATGCCCAGGCGCATGACCATTTCCTCGGCCAGCTGGGTGGCCACCTTGAGATCGTTGGATGCGCCGCTGGTGATATCGCCGCAGAAGACTTCCTCGGCCACGCGCCCGCCCATCAGGCCGGTGATCTGGGCCAGCATCTGGTTGCGGGACATCAGCAGGCTGTCCTGCTCGGGTAGCGACATCGTGAAGCCGCCCATCTGTCCGCGCGGGATGATCGTGATCTTGTAGACCGGGTCGGCGTGCTCCGTACAGTGCATGACGACGGCGTGTCCTGCTTCGTGATAGGCGATCGTGCGGCGCTCCACCTGGTTCATGACGCGACCCTTTTGCTGGACGCTGCCGATCAGGTTCTTTTCGACCGCTTCCTGGAAGTCCTGAATGGTGATCTCAGGATGGCAATTGCGGACGGCCAGGATGGCGGCCTCGTTGACAATGCTGGCCAGGTCTGCGCCGACCAGGCCGGGTGTGGATTTGGCGATATTCATCAGGTTCACATCGGGAGCGAGGCGCCGTCCATCCACATGGATCCTGAGGATCTCGAGCCGGCCCTTTACATCCGGGCGTGGCACGGTGACGTGGCGGTCGAAGCGTCCGGAGCGGGTCAGGGCGGGATCCAGGACGTCGACGCGGTTGGTGGCCCCCAGAACGATGATGCCTTCCGCACCGGTGAAGCCATCCATCTCGACCAGCAGCTGGTTGAGGGTCTGGTCCTGCTCCATCTCACCGCCGCCGCCACTGGAGTTGCGCTTGCGTCCGGCGGCGTCGATCTCATCGATGAAGATGATGCAGGGCGCCTTGGAGCGGGCCTTCTTGAACAGGGAGCGCACCCGGCTGGCGCCCACGCCAACGAACATCTCGACGAATTCCGAGCCTGCCGTGCTGAAGAAGGGAACGCCTGCCTCGCCGGCAATCGCCTTGGCCATCAGGGTCTTGCCTGTGCCCGGGTCGCCGACCAGCAGCACGCCGCGCGGCATGCGGGCGCCCATCTCCCGGTACTGACCGTTGTCCTTCAGGAAGCTGACAATATCCTGGAGCTCTTCGCGGGTCTCGTCGATGCCGGCCACATCCTTGAAGCGGACATTGGGGATGTCGCCCTCCGTGTACTTCTTGCGGCTGGCCGCCATGCCGCCGGAGATACGGGTGATGCCATAGCCGATCAGGCCCATCATGGCCAGGCTCATAAAAATATCCGCGCCACGGCCGCCGGTCAGGGCGTCGGGCTCGACAATTTCATATTTGAGGTTTGCAAGCTTCTCGTCACCGACCCCCAGAAAACGCATCTGCTCCAGGAAGGGAGCGGCGGTGTCGCGCAGCGTGGTGTGCTGGGTGCCGTCCTTGTAATAGAGGGTCACCGTTCCGTTGTTGGGAGAATCCTCCACGCGGGATACCCGTCCTGCGGAGATGTCGGCCGCTACATCGCTGAGGGCGATCGGCTTGCCGCTCGTCCTGGAACGCAAAATACTGGCACCGGCAATCAACACTGCGATTACCAGGACGACGATACTAAGTTTTCCGTATTTATGTTTTTTGAAAAAGTCTAGTAGTTGTGTAACTGATTGTTTCATGTTGCCTCGTCATATTTATATTCGATGTTTTATGCAATGCTCTAAAGTTCCCCCATGTTACACCTGTAAACACATATTGTTGCTTTCAAATTCATTATTTTGGATTACAAAAGTATTAGTTTTTTCCCTGGCGTCCCAGTTGCAACATCGTAAGTTAAAAGAATATACATTCCCCATGTGAGCAGGATAAATAGAGGTTAAGAGCGAAATTAAAAAATCGAACTTTAGGCGTATATCATCGAAATGTTTACTTGTAGATCAACAACCCGCAAAGGAAGAAGTCAACAAAAAAGGAAAGACCGTTAAGCGGCGCCATGCAGATAAAAATAAATCCGCTCCCCGCTGAAAAGCTTTTGATTGGGGTCCCAGGGAAATAGGATTGTCACATTAAATTCGATATGCTGCCCGTCTGGTGCGGGAAGATCCAGCCATTGTGCTTCATACGTGCCGGTGACGTATGCCTCTTCGAAGACTCCCTGGGGGCCGATGACGATGTTCTGCAGGTCAAAGTGGATATCCGGGAAGGAGGTGAGCAGCTGGGTATAGAAGCGGGTCGCCCCGGCTTTGCCATGCCAGTCCACTTCCTTATTGACGATGGTGTACACACAGTCTTCCGTCAGCGTCGCCATCAACCCGGGGATGTCGCGCCCGTCTTCGGCGATGGAATGAGCGACCCAGAGCTGTCGGATCGCGCGGTATTCGTCCGGGTCCACTCTCCGGCGGAGGAGTCCGAGAATCTCAAGGGGTACTTTGGGTTCCATATCTCTCCTTTCTACGGCCAAATGGGAACAGATAGATGAACAATATCGTTTGAGCTTGAGCAGACGTTGTCAGATTCAGCAGGGAAAATCCTTCCGACGATCGTCAATTATTGTAAAATACGATAACATCAGGCAAATTGACTCGGCCTGCATGACAGACAGCGCCCGATAGAACGGAGATATCCATGGCCACCGGCTTTCTTGTCTTTCTCCTCTTTGTTGTCCTCTATTCGATCATCGCCTCCTGGCTGGGTCAGCGCTCGATCACGATGCCCATGTTCTTCCTGACCGTGGGTGCCATCGCCGGGGCCAGAGGACTGGGCTGGACCAGTCTCACTCTTACCTCAGAAAGTGTAAAACTCATCGTCGAAATGACCCTGGCGCTGCTCCTGTTCGCCGATTCGTCGACGCTGAAACTGCAGCAGATCAGGGAGGACGCCGGCCTGCCTGCCCGGCTGCTGGGCATCGCCCTTCCGATGATCATCTTTTTGGGTGGGCTGGTGACCTATGTCCTTTTTCCGCAGGAAGGGATCGGATTTGCATTGCTGCTGGGGGCCATTCTTGCGCCGACGGATGCCGCTCTGGGACTGCCCATCTTCACGAATGAGCGCGTTCCTGTCCGCATCCGCCGTGCACTGAATGTGGAGAGCGGGCTGAACGATGGCATTGCCACGCCATTTGTACTCCTGTTCACGGCCCTGACGGTGGCAGAAGTGACCCAGTCCCTTTCTGCCTGGTTCACGTCCGCGCTGATCGAGATTGGGATCGCTGTCGTTGTCGGCGCGGCAATGGGGATGCTGGGAGGCTGGCTGCTTTCCTCCGCCATGCAACGTCAATTGACCAGCCGGGCAACCGAACAGATCGGGACCATCGCCCTGGCACTGGCCTGTTATCTGGGCTCGACCGCCCTGGGTGGGAATGGCTTTATCGCCGCATTTGTGGGAGGACTGTTCTTTAGCTATGTCACCCGTAACCGTGAGCACGATGCAGTCGAGCTGACAGAGTCGGTGGGTACTTTGCTTTCCCTGTTCGTCTGGATGATCTTTGGTTTGTTCCTGGTCGTGCCCCTGTTCACCGCCTTCGATCCCAGGGCCCTGCTGTATGGCATTCTGAGCCTGACGCTTATCCGTATGCTTCCTGTATGGATTTCCATGACCGGGACGCACCTGCGAGGGGATACGAAGATCCTGATGGGCTGGCTGGGCCCCCGCGGGCTGGCCTCGGTTGTCTTCACCCTGATCGCCTTTGAATCGTTCAACGAGGTGGCACGGTCGAATGAAACTCTGTTCGCCATTGCCGGCTGGACGATCTTCCTCAGTGTTATATTGCATGGGTTTTCCGCCCTGCCTCTTGCCTCCTGGTATGCCAGCCGCCTGAAGACAGCTCCTTCCGATCTTCCCGAGCTCGTGGATGTGCCCGATCTTGAATCACCGCGCGGTACGCTGATCCACATGCCGCATGGACCGGGACCTGAGTAATCGTTCGGCATCCATTTACGGTCTCGTTATCCGGTCTCCTGGTGTTGGCGTTGATCGGCAAGGTGGACGGTGATGTATTTGGTGAATATATCAACCAGCGCCGGGTCGAAATGAGTTCCACTGTTCTCGCGGATGTATTGCAGGGCCTTTTCCGGGGGCCAGGCCGGCCGGTAGGGGCGGTCACTTGTCAGGGCATCCCAGACGTCGGCCAGGGCAAAGATGCGCGACATCAAAGGGATGGTCTCTCCCTTGAGCCCGCGCGGATAACCGGTCCCGTCCCATTTCTCGTGGTGGTTATAGGGGATCTCGATTGCCTTTCTGAGATACGCGATCTGGATGAGCCAGTCATAGGCGAACTGCGGGTGCATGCGCATGGTCTTCCATTCCTCTTCGGTCAGGTCCCCCGGCTTGAGCAGGATGTGATCCGGCACGCCCAGCTTGCCCACATCGTGCAGCAGGCCTCCGCGCCGTAACTGAACCAGGCTCTCCTCATCCAGGCCGATCAGGCGGGCCAGCTCCACGGCCATCTCCGTGACCCGCCGTGTATGGCCCTCCGTCTCGTGATCGCGCAGATCCAATGCATGCGACCAGCCCTCGATGGTGGCATCGTAGGCATGCTCCAGCTCGAAGTTGCTTTTTTCCAGGCTCTCGAACAGGGTGGCGTTGTCGATGGCGATGGCAGCCTGACCGGCCAGCGTTTCCAGGTAATCGACCCATTCCGGGTAGGGGATCAACGGCACCCGGTGATAAAGTTCGAGCACACCCTCGACCTTGCCCTTGGTGACCAGGGGCACACCATAATAGCTGACAAAGCCTTCACTTGCTATGCTGGCCGGGAGTTTCTGGTTGTTGACATCCTTCAGGTCCATGATCTCGATCGAACGCTGTTCCGTGGCCACCCGACCGGCCAGGCTGTCGGTAATGCCCACATGCGTGCCCTGGAGAAGCGGCGTACGGAAGCCGCGCGCTGCCTGGACCTCCAGGGCCTGCCCGGTGGCGCTCAGCAGCAGGATGTCTGCCGCATCGACCTGGAGCTGGGAGATCACCTGGGAGAGGACAATATCCAGCGTGAAGCGCATATCGAAGCTGGAGGTGATGGCCTGGTCGATCATCCGCAGGGCGGTCAGGCGGGCGATCTGCTGGCGGATCTGCAGCTCGGACAGCTTGCGCTCCGTAATATCCTGGGCTGTGCCCACGAAGCGCAGCGGCTGCCCGGCCTCATTAAAGGAGAGCGCGCCCCTGCACTGCACATAACGAAGCTCGCCGGTCTCATGCAGGATGCGAAAAACAAGCTCCCGGACCTGGCGGCCCGAACGGATCTGGTCCAGCCAGCCCTCGGCGGCCGGCCGGTCCTCTGAAAAGATCAGGTGCAGGAGCGAATCGACCCGGTGATCGAACTCCTTCACCGAGATTCCGAGCAGCCGGTACATCTCGTCGGAAAACTGCAGGGTGCCGCTGGGGAGGTCCAGGCTCCAGCTTCCAATGTGGCCGATCCGCTGTGCCTCGGAGAGCAGTCGCTCCTTTTCGCGCAGGACGATCTCGGCCTCCTGCTGATCCCTGCGGATCTTTGCTTCGCCCAGCTCGCGCTCGATGGCGGGACCCAGGCGGGCATACTTGCCCTTGATGATGAAATCATGTGCACCGGCCTTCAGGGCGCTGATCGCACTCTCCTCGCCGATCGTCCCGCTGATGATGATGAAGGGCAGATCCTGTCCGCTGGACTTGATGATCTCCAGCGCCTGGGGGGCATTCAGATGCGGCAGGGAGTAATCGCAAAGCACCAGGTCCCAGGTCCCGGCCGTAAGAGCGGCGCGCAGCTCCTCGGCGGTTTCGATGCGCCGCGCCTGCGCTTGATATCCCAGCCGCCGGATCTCGCGCAGCACAAGCTGCGCGTCATCGTCCGAGTCCTCGATCAAGAGAATTTGCAGGAGCCTGTTCTCGGACATTTTATAATTTGGGGGGCGCTTCATTGAGCACCAGCCAGTACAGACCCAGCTGGCCAATGGCTTCCACGAACTGGTTGAAATCCACCGGTTTGCGGACGTAGGAATTCACCCCCAGCGAGTAGGCCTTGAGCATGTCCTGCTCCTCCTTGGAGGAGGTCAGGATCACCACCGGCAGCATATGAGTGCGTGGGTCCGAGCGCAGGCGGCGCAGGACTTCCAGACCATCCACCTTGGGCAGCTTCAGGTCGAGCAGGATCACCTGCGGTATCTCAAATGGATCCCGGTTGGTGTACGTGCCGGTCGCGAACAGATAGTCCAGCGCCTCGGCGCCATCCCGGACGACGACGATCCTGTTGGCGATCTTGTTCTTGTTCAGGGCACGCAGGGTGAGTGCCTCATCGTCGGCATTATCTTCCACGAGCAGGATCAATTTATGATTCATAATTTCAGTCCTCCATGAACCAGCATGCCAATTTACAGGGTGAAATAAAAGGTCGCTCCGCCATTGACCGTACCCTCCGCCCAGATGCGGCCGCCATGACGATTGATAATGCGCTGGACGATGGCCAGCCCGATGCCGATGCCCGGAAACTCTGAGTTGGTGTGCAGTCTCTGGAAGGCGCCGAACAGCTTGTTTACGTAGGCCATATCAAAGCCGGCCCCGTTGTCGCGCACATAATAGACAAGCCCGTTCTGCGGGTCATCCTGTGTACCGAATTCGATATGGGCCATCTCCTGCTTGGAAGTGAATTTCCAGGCGTTGCTCAGAAGGTTCTCAAAAACGACCTTGATCAGCCGCGGATCGCAGCTGGCCGTGATATTGGGCTGGATGGAAACGTTCACAATGCGATCGGGACTTTCCCGCTGGTGTTCCTGGATGATCTGCTGGGCGATCTTGCTCAGGTTGGTGGGCTCGGGGTTCAGCGGGGCGCGGGAGAGGCGCGACAGGTTGAGCAGGTCGTCGATCAACTGGGCCATCCGCTGGGCGGCGGTGCGGATGCGCATCAGGTAGCCGCGTCCCTCGTCCGGAAGCTGCTCGCCGAAATCCTCCAGGAGGGCCAGGCTGAATCCGTCGATGGTCCGCAGCGGCGCCCGCAGGTCATGCGAGACCGAGTAGCTGAAGGCTTCGAGCTCGCGGTTGGCTGCCTCGAGCTGGTTGGCGCGCTGCTCCAGGTCCTCGTTCAACTGACGGATCTGCTCCTCGATGTGCTTGCGCTCGGTGACATCCCGGATGGAGGCAGACACCAGGGTGCCCTCCATGGTATGGAGGGGACTCAGGCTGATCTCGACCGAAAATTCCGATCCATCCTTGCGCCGGCCATATAATTCCAAACCGATCCCCATGGGACGCACGCGCGGCTCCTGGTAGAAGCTCTCACGGTGCTGGGTATGCCTGGCGTGGAAGCGCTCGGGTACCAGCCGTTCCACCAGCTGGCCGACGAGCTCGACGCGCTCGTAGCCGAACATCTTCTCCAATTGTGAATTCACCAGCTTGATCTTTCCCTGATTATCCACCACCACGATCGCATCGGGGGCGCTCTCGAGCAGTCCCCGGAAGATGACATCCGTCCGCTCCCGCTCGAGAGCATTCTGGATGGTCCGGTCCTGTTGGTGGATGAGCTGCTGCTTGGCCTGCAGGTAACTCGTGCCGATCGTGCTCATCATGATCTCGATCAACGCATCGGCGCCCTCCATGGCCCGCAGCAGGCGGTCCGAGCTCTCTCCGTAGTCCACCAGCAAATGGGGCCGGACCATCTTGCGGAAGGCACTCACGATCTCGAACCACGTGCTGAAACTGACTCCGGTGTGTGCATACATTTGTCCCTGCAGCCAGAGACCTCTCAGGAACGGTTCCCAGTTGTTGTGATAAATGGCCTGGCGCTGGCTTTCGGCGTTGGCCTGCTGCCCGGGGTCGGACAGGTCCCGATCCCCAAGGCTTGCTCTGATCTGGGGGATGGAGATCAGCATCTGCCACAATACGGCATCCACTTCATCGCGGTGCTGCTCATAAATCCGCCAATAGTCCCGCAGACCTTCGCTTTCGCGGTCGGTCAGCCGGGGAACGGCGATGGTGGGAGAAGGAACCGAAGCCATCTTCTTAAACAGCCCTGGCCCGTTCCGCAAGCAGAAAGGCAGCGTAAGGATGGGTATTGGTTGATTGATGTGGGTGGATTGCTCGGTATGGCGTACAAAAAATAAATATAGTCAATGCCATCATCATATTCATTCTCTTTTTGCCTCGTTCATCGCGCCCCTTCTCTTCATGTGTGAAACGAATAAATTGAACTGGAGTTATCCGATTTACCTAAATATACGCTGATTGTTTCGAAAAATCAACAGCTAGTATTTTCGAGGAGATCAGGAACTTGTCGTCCCCCCGGCACCTGCGTCTGCCTATAACCATTCCCTGGCCTGCCCGTTTTAAAATCATGGAATTGATCTATTTCCAGGAGGTATACTTATCTTGATGGATTTTCACATTGGCTGTCCCATCTGGTCGTTCAAGGGCTGGGTCGGGAATTTCTACCCGGAAGGCACCAAGCCGAAGGAGTTCCTGCACGAGTATTCTAGGCGGCTGACGACGATCGAAGGCAATACCACCTTCTACGCGGTGCCGTCAAAGGATACGATCGAGAACTGGGTGGCCGATACACCCGAGACCTTCCGATTCTGCCCGAAGATCCCCAAGGCCATCAGCCATGAAAGCAACCTGGTGGATAACATCCCGCGTGCCCGGCAGTTCGTGGAGATCATGCGCGGGCTGGGCACCCGGCTGGGACCCCTGTTCCTGCAGCTTCCGCCCCGCTTCCCGCCGCATTTGATCGGCGAGCTGCAGACCTTCCTGTCCGTCTGGCCGCAGGATGTCCGCCTGGCGGTGGAGGTCCGCAACCTGGACTGGTTCGAGTCGCCGCACAGCGAGGAGCTCGACCAGCTGCTCTCCGATTTCAACATGGCCCGCATCACGATCGACACCCGCCCGATCCGTGACCTGGCCGGGGACCAGATCCTGGAGGGGACCACCTACGGCAGCCTGGTCGGCGCCCGCGAGCGCAAGCCGGATGTGCCCGTCATCCCGCACCGGACCGCGGACTTTGTCTTCATCCGCTATATCGGCCATCCCGACCTGCACTTCAACGACCCGTTCCTGGACGAGTGGGGGAGTTACCTGGTGAGGGAACTCCAGGCGGGTGCGGAGGATGCCTATGTCTTCTGTCATTCCCCCGAGAATATCACCGCCCCCCTGATCGCCCAAGCCCTGTATCGCCGCGTCGCCGAAAAAGTGGACATTCCTGAACTGCCCTGGAATGAGGTGGATAAGGACCAGTACGAGCAGGGGCGATTGTTCTAATATTTCTTGTTCTTCCGTCACTGCCCGCCTGCCTTCGGCGGGGTAATGACGTTGGCATCAATAATGCTTTTCAATTCCCCCAAACCCGAAATGTTTATTTTGCTCCGTCATCCTGATGAAATATGCCAGCCGCTTCCTGAATTCGTCGGGTCGTTTCCGTGCGCCTTCGATAAACCCGATGCGGATGCGCTTGTACGCATCGGAGAACTTCTGAAAGTTGTCCCAGGCCTGTTTGTTCGAGCGGATCGCCGCCAGGATATCCTCCGGGATCGTAAATTCCTCTTCTGACAGATCCTCAAGCGTTTCGCGGACCTCCTTGATCACCTTCTTCTTCCGCAGTAAATCCTTCAGCCGTTCCTTGTTGGCAGGGGAGTATTTGCTTCCCGGTTTACGCGGCGAGAAGCGCTGGGCGAAGCGCTGCTCGTCGAGGGACCGCACGATGCTGTCGATCCAGCCGAAGCACAGGGCCTCCTCCACGGCATCGTTGTACTCGATGCGCGGCTTGCCGGAGTCTTTCTTGTAATAGACCAGCCAGACCTCCTGTTTGGTCCTGTAGTTCTCCCGCAGCCACTTGCGCCAGTCCTGGCGCTTCACAACATAAAGTGTTTCACCGGTCTGCATCTTTCCTCACGGGATCCTGTATTTGTTCTGCACGAACCCATTCTTGAAGGACCGGGAGGCGATGAGCTCCAGCTTCACATCCCGGTCAAGTGTTCCGAACAGCGGCAGCCCTGCGCCGATCAGCACAGGGATCGTTGTGATCGTCATCTCGTCCACCAGGCCTTCACGCAGGAAGCGCTGGATGGTCACGCCGCCGTCCAGGTAGATGTGCTCCGCATCGTGCACTGTTAGCCGGCGCAACAGGTCTGCAGGGAGGAGATTGAGCGCCTCCACTTTGCCCGCAAGCTCGCCCGGGATGGCCAGGTCCCGGCTGGTCAGCACGAACACTTTTTTCTCATACGGCCAGCCGCCGAAGGTCAGCACCTTCTCGTACGTGTTGCGGCCCATGACGATATGATCCACCGAGGATATGAAGTCCGCGTAGCCATAGTCCTCAGCCTCTTCGCCGCCGGCCAGCCAGTCGATGTCGCCGTTCGGACGGGCGATCAACCCATCCAGGCTGGTCGCGATGTAGACGGATACTTTTAAAGTCATTCTGACGCTCCTCGAAAATACCGAGAAAGCCTGCTCCCTCGCTTACGAAAGAGTTCCACCAGGTATCATTCAGGCCGGTACGGTGCCTCCAGATCGATGTCTCCAACGTATTCGGGCAGGTTTTTGTGCCACAGCATCTGGCGGATGGCCTGGATCTCGCCAATGTGGTACCAGTAATGGTAGGTGATGCGCCGCAGGACCGAGCCGCGCGTCTGCCCGACGGGCTTCCCGTCCAGGAGCAGATCGGCGAGCAGGATTTCGGTCGTCAATGAGTCGAGATTTGGATCGGCTGCTTCCGCCACCGTGTGCCAGGTCTCCAGCATCTCCTTGAGTGAGGGCGTGCTCATCGGCGCGCCGTAGGCAAAGATTTCGTTGAGCTGCGGGAACAGGATCCGGCCCTGGGGCCGCTGTAGAAAGGTGCGCTGCTCGTGCCAGGCCAGGTGACCGACGGTCCAGCTGATGCAGTTCATCGGCCCGAAATGCCGGCAGCCATCGTCCTCGGAGATGCCTTCCAGGCCGCGCAGCCACTCGCTGCGCGTAAAGCGGAACTGGTCGACAAGCGGATGGGTCATAAGGACTCTCCTGTCGTCACTGCGAGCCGCCGCATTTTGGCGGTGAAGCAATCTCTTGACGGGCACATGTGGATCAGTCGATTTGTGAGATTGCCCGCCGAAGGCAGCTGGGGCAATGACGGAAAATTGTATCAGTCGAATTCTATCCTATAGCCGTGAGAGTATCGAAAGCTTCCATGGCTCGCTCTGCCTCACCAAGGGGAACAAAGATATGGTCGTGCGTATACCCTGCGACCACGTTGCAGCTGATGTTCCTCTCGGTCAGCGCCTTCGACACCGCCGCGGTAAGTCCGACGGCTTCCAGTGACGAATGGACGGTCAGCGTGATCCAGGCGCAGACCAGCGAATACGGCAGCGCCTCGCGGTCCGCCTGCGTCCGGGGCACGATCACGGTCACGCCTTCCTTTTCCCGGAACAGGCCAACCGGCTGGAGCGCAGCCGCCTGCTCCAGCGACTCCACCCGGCAGAAGACATACTCGCCCGGGTTGCGCTCTGGCCTCATGTTCCGCAATAGTAGAGTGAGATCGGTCTCCCCGGTCATTTGCGCTTCACATCCAGGATGGCGATCTTGGTCGAATGGTTGAACGGGCTGGGATCAGTGAGGGGGGGAAGCACCTGGTGATAGCCGGTCATATCCTCCGGCACCGCGATCAGCTCGCGGATGGACAAATAGCCGTCACTGCATAACGACTCGAGTGTCTGCATGTATTCCTGGCCGCTGACGTACAGCGCATTGTTGATCGCCACCAGCGTTCCACCATCCTTGATCAGCGGGCGGACCTTGTTGATCAGCCGTGCGCTTTCGTTGACCTGGTCCACTGTGCCTTTGGATGTCGTCGAAAAGAAAGGCGGATCCATGATCACAGCATCAAACTGCTCACCGTTCTGCTTGAATCGTGCTGTGGCGGGGAAAAAATCTGAGGCGATTAAATCGCCATCCTGAATGGGGAAGCCATTGAGGGCATGTGACTCTTTTGCCAGGTTCAGGAACTTCCGGGTCCGATCGAGCTGTACTACGCGGGCCGCCCCGCCCGCCGCTGCGGCAACCCCCAGACTGCCCGTATAGGCGAACGTGTTCAGCACGTTTTGCCCTTTCGTGTTTTCCTTCAACCACTGCCGCAGATTCCGTGTGTCCAGATAAAAGCTGGCATCCCGGTTCATCGTCAGATCGATGGCATACCAGACGTTGTTCTCCTGGATCCTACGGTCCGGCTCTCCACCGAAGAGTAGACGCCCGCGTCGCTCCTCCTGTGTTTTGCCCACGCGGGTCTTTATGATACCTGCGCCCAACCATGGATATTGGCTGACTAGGAAGTCTTTTGCCTGCTGGACCAGTGCCAGCCCGTGTACAGGATCCTCCGCATAGTTGTGGAACACCAGCGTCGATGCATACAGATCGATCACCAGGTCAGGCTCTCCCTCACGGAACCCATGGAACAAACGAAAGGCAGAGCGATGGGCCTGTTCGAACAGGGGAGAGCGCGACTCAATCGCTTTTTCAAGAAGGGTTAAGAAAGTGGGATTATCCATAGGCCTGGATTATCCCATGAATTTGGCCTGGTCCTTCTCCATTATGCTTGATAAACCAGGATGAGGTGATGCTCCAGAAAGGACGTCACCATGCGCGACAGCAAAGCAGCTGTAAGGTCCATCTCATTTCCGTTCAGGTACACTGGATGCAGGGGTTCAGACGCCTCCCGGAACCGGAAAGCGTTCTGGGGACATCAGCTGTAATTTTCCCTTGCAATCGACAAACGTAGTAGAGCCACAACACAGGACCATCGCAGGATGATAAGAGGCTGATCACAGTCACTGTGGATCGTCCGTGGAGCACCCTTGGAGCAACCGTAGCGCATTCCAGGGCCAATCGGAAATGGAAGGCAGGAACCCCCTCCCGTACCGAATATCCAGTATCCAATACCGTACTTTTCCCAGGCCATGTACCGTGACCGGCCCTCAAATATTCCCCGGCTGGACCTTGTCTCGTATTCTCATCCCCTCATTCAAATGTAAAATACAATGTCGTGTAGGCGGCATCAACAACAATCCGGCGACTGTTTTATTACCCCAGTATTCGACGATCTCCCTCGCTTCCGGCGTGACAGCTCCTTCGTCGAGAACCTTCTGGAGGCGGACAGGATCCACCTTCCGTTTGAAATCCTCCGCCTTCAGCTTCCGGACGACCTGGCGGGTCCGGCGGGCGACGGCGATGCGGTACTGGCGCAGGCAGGGGAGGTCGACCTCTGCGCTCAGCCGGGCGACGCTGGCATCGTCCATCCGGTTGGCGGAGTGAAGGACGGTTGTATTCATCTTCTGCGCCCAACCGTCCCGGCTGAAGAGCTGGGGTGTCCCGACGACGAGCATATTCATGGTAATATCTTCGATGCGCGCCAGGTGGAACAGGATCCAGGCGATGGAGTGTTCACCGCCGTGGGGTACTGTGCGGATCTCCGCTTCGGTCAAACCGTCCAGCAGCTCGTCCTCGAACGAGAAGAGCTTCGATCCGGAAGCTTTGGCCGCATGGACCATGGCGTGCAGGTCCAGGAACAGGGTGATGGCGGTCTCACGGTCGCCTTTGGCAAGAAGACGGTTCAGCTTTTGATGGTTGGCGTTCCAGAGTTTGCGGTTGGGGTCCATGAGGATGCTCCTGTCGGGTTGTCGAACCGATCTGTTTTGCCTGTTCTCCACTTTCCACTCGCTGCTCTCCGACATCGAATAGCCAGGTGTTGAGAGTCCATGGGAGTGCGAAGTGGTCCTTCACTTCGTCCAGCATGATACATTTATGCCTTGCGAATATTCCTGGGATTCAGCACCGAGATCAATTTGATGCCTCGTCCCAGTGTGGCTGCCGCCTCGTCGTCCAGCTCCACCCAGTGAAAGCTGCGGTGCTCCGAATACGGATCGATGCGGACCACGGTGCCGTCATACCAGCCTTCTGCGCCCCACTTTTCCCCATCCAGGAAGATCTGCACCCGGTCGCCGACCCGTAGAGGCTCGTCCATGCTCTACCCAGTGCGCCGGTTGGCAAAAAAGAAGATGACCAGCGCCACGGCCATCATGATGGCGCCATTGATCGTCCACTGCGGGTCCCCGGTCATAAAGCTGCCCGGCAGGATATTGATGCCCTGCAGGAACCAGATCAGCCCGGCCAGAAAGATCAGCGTTGCCAGAATATTGAGTGTCAGTTTCATGGTTTCTCCTCCATTGGTTTGGATCATTATACACGCCGGTATCATCCGGAAGCGGTGTCCCCGTTCGGGCCGTGAGCTCTCCGGGGCGCTGCGGCCTTCGGGAGGATGACATGTGGCGGGAAGTATCGTTTAACCCTCCAGCCTCTCCATGCAAGTGTGATAAAATAGAACACTCGTTCGTACAAACCAACTCACGAACCCCCTAATCCTATGTCATCTTTTAAACTGCATGCCCCCTTCCAACCGATGGGCGACCAGCCCGAAGCCATCCAGGGACTTGTGGATGGCATTCATGCCGGAAAGAAGCACCAGGTGCTGCTCGGAGCCACGGGCACCGGCAAGACATTTTCCATTGCCTCTGTCATCCAGCAGGTCCAAAAGCCGGCCCTGATCATGGCCCACAACAAGACCCTGGCAGCCCAGCTCTATGCCGAGTTCAAGGAGTTCTTCCCGGAGAACGCCGTCTCGTACTTCGTCTCCTACTACGACTACTACCAGCCGGAGGCCTACGTGCCGCGGCATGACCTGTACATCGAGAAGGAGACCGAGATCAACGAGGAGATCGAGCGTCTGCGCCTGGCGGCTACCACCGCTCTGGTCTCGCGCCGGGACGTGATCATCGTCGCTTCGGTGTCCTGCATTTACGGGTTGGGCTCGCCGGAGGAGTTCGGCAAGGGCACGGTGGTGCTGCAGGTAGG
>JBLMZU010000198.1:0-5544 GCA_050258995.1 Bacteroidota bacterium | reverse complement strand
GGCATTGATATTCATTTACACCGCACCGATGAAAGCCTGACCGAGGCCATGCGCAAGAAAGGCCTGGCGCCAAAGCCAGAGGCCACCCGGGGCAAGCTGATCGACCAGCTGATCGGCGATTTCCTGGAGCCGAATTTTATCCAGCCAACTTTCTTATACGATTACCCGCGGGATATCTCGCCGTTGGCGAAGAGCAAGCCGGGTGACCCGCAGACCGTAGAACGCTTTGAGGGTTTTGTGGGCGGCTTTGAGCTGTGCAATGCCTTTACCGAGCTGAACGATCCGCTCGACCAGGAACAGCGCTTCCTCGAAATGGGCCGCGACTACACGGCCGACGACGAGGAGAAGCACCCGATGGACGAAGACTATCTGCGTGCCATGCGCTACGGCATGCCTCCCAACGGTGGCTTCGGCATGGGCGTGGACCGCCTGGCGATGCTGCTGCTGGATAAACACTCCATCCGTGAGGTCCTGCTCTTCCCGGCATTGCGGAATGAGGAATTTGGCGATACCAAATAACAAGGATGTGGAGACGGTGCATATACTTCAAGAACGGTGTGCACCGTCCTCACAATTTCACATGAAAAAGTACATGCTTATTTTGGGCGATATTTTTTCGATTGCCCTGGTCACCTTGATTGGCTTTGCAAGCCACGGGGAGGCAGGGGCATCCTTTTTCCCCCGCATGGGCGCGGCGTTTTTCCCACTGCTCCTTTCCTGGTTCATCCTGGCCCCCGCCCTTGGGCTTTTTCAAGCGCAAATCGTTCTTGAGATAAAACAGTTATGGCGCCCGGTTCTCGGGATGGTCTTTGCCGCCTCGTTCGCTGTCGTCCTGCGCGGGTTTATTTTGAACGCGCCGGTCATCCCGATCTTTGCGGTGGTCCTGGGCCTTACGTCCGCCTTGGGAATGATCGTATGGCGGGGAATTTATCTGTATATGAATCGTAGAATGGCCGCCAGGGTTTAGGAACAAATGAGATGGATCTGGCGTTCTACTCGACAGGTCTTTTGCAGTGATATAGAGGGCCGCATCGTTTGCTAACTCCCCGATAATTTGCTCTCTGCGATTTGCGATGAGAGCTCAGTTTTTTTATGAGACAAGCGGTAAAATTAATCCCATGAACGAGCAAGCCCTTATTCAAGATGCACAGAAAGGCGATCTGGACGCCTTCAACACGCTCATCCTGCACTACCAGGATAGTGTGTTCAACACGGCACTCCGCATTCTCGGCGACGACGACCTGGCCGCGGATGTCACCCAGGATGCCTTTATTTCCGCGTTCAAGAGCATCGGCTCCTTCCGCGGCGGTTCGTTCAAGGCCTGGCTGATGCGGACAGTGACCAACGCCTGTTACGACGAGCTGCGCCGTCAGAAACGCCGTCCCACCACGCCGCTCGAGCCGGATACCGAAGAGGGGGAGGAGATGGACTCGCCGCGCTGGCTTGCCGATCCGGGCATGACCCCCGATCAGAAGGCAGAGGCAGATGAGCTGGAACACGCCATCCAGCACTGCCTGAACAATCTGCCGCTCGAATTCAAAACTGTCGTCGTGATGGCCGACCTGCAGGGTATGGACTATACCGAGGTTGCAGTGGCGGCACGTGTTCCTCTCGGGACAATCAAAAGCCGTCTGGCACGTGCCAGATTAAGATTACGTGAGTGCCTGCAGGGCTTTTCGGAACTTTTACCGTCTGTATTTCGTCTCGAAGAAGAAAGTACTGCTTGATGAAACAACGAGATTTAGAGCTTCTCTCTTCTTATTTGGATGGACAGCTGAGTTCGTCCGATGCAGCGCGCCTGGAGGCCCGGCTCCGCACGGACCCGGAAATGCGCTCCGTTTTACAGGATTTACGCAGCACCCGCAGCCTGCTCCGCCAGCTTCCCATGCGCAAGGCACCGCGCAACTTTACCCTGACCCCTCAAATGGTGGGGAAAAACCCGCCATTGCCGCGTTCTTATCCGGTCTTCCGGTTTGCAGCCACTCTCGCAAGCATCCTGCTCTTCTTTACCCTGGGCCTGAACATGCTTGGCCGGCAAATGGCTTCGCCGATGCCTGCTTATGGCATGGGTGGCGGCGGAGCCCCGGATACCTTCACTTTGGAATCGGCCCCGGCGACGGAGCCTCCCGCCGCGGCAGCCCAGGCACCTGCAGCAACAGAAGCGCCGGCCCTGCAGGCGCCGTCTGCCGCCATGGCTCCCCAGCCGACGGCCACGGCTCTGGTGGCCAACAGCGACCGCAGCATGCAAACCGCTGTTGCCAAGGAACCTGGGACGGTGAATCCGGCGGGCAGCGGTCAGGCCGAGCAACCTCCCCAGGTTCTGGCGCAACCCCAGCCGCAGCCTGCAGAAACGAAAGTTGTTTCCCCCGTCTGGCAGTGGCTGCTGGCCGGGATCGCCTTGATATGTTTGTTCATCATGGCCTTGATGCGACAGCTATCGGTCAACCGGTGGCGAAGTAAAAGCTGATTCGAAAAGTGCAGGAAATTGCTCCTGCACTTTTTTATTTGCATGCTTCTGTATGTGCCGACCTGGAACTATGGAATTTCCCCGCGAATTCCTGTAAAAGACGTTTGGTGTGATTTGCAGGAAGTGTCATAATAGGGGTATGGCAAGCACTGAATATAAATACTGTCCACGCTGTGCAACCTTGCTCACTTTGGAAATGCGCTTCGGCGAAATGCGGTCGGTCTGCCCGGCATGCGGCTGGATTCATTTTGTGGACCCAAAGGTGGCAGCCGCGGTATTGGTCGAAAAGGATGGACGGGTCCTGCTGGCCCGGCGGATCAATGAACCCTTCCGGGGCATGTGGACCTTGCCGGCCGGCTTCATCAATGGCGGAGAGGATCCAGCAGCGGCGGCCGTCCGTGAATGTTTGGAGGAGACCGGTCTGAGCGTCCGCGTGACACGGGTGCTGGAGATTATTTCCGGCAGGGAACATCCGCGCGGCGCGGACTTCATCATTGTCTACCAGGCAGAAGTGCTGGGCGGCGAATTAAGACCCGCCGACGATGCAGACGCGGTCGAATGGTTTGGACGCGACCAGCTGCCGCCCCTTGCTTTTCGAGCCACTCAAAAAGTGCTACAATCATTTTATGATTGATGTACGTCCTTCCCCGATCGCCGGCCGCTGGTATGAGGGCGATCCAGGAACCCTGGCCCGGGCCGTCGATCAGTACCTTGATGAGGCGCAGCTCCCGGATCTGGAGGGGGAGGTGATGGGAGTCATCGCTCCGCATGCCGGCCATCTCTATTCAGGCGAGGTGGCAGGCTATGCCTTTTCAGCGCTGCGCGGTCTGCACCCGGACGTGGTTGTCGTGGCCGGACCGATGCATCACCCGTACACCCAGCCACTGCTTACCACGACGCACGAAGCCTATTCCACGCCGCTGGGCGCCGTTCCTGTTGACCGGACTACGTTGAACGAGCTGGATGTACTGGCGAAATCCGAGCTCGGCTTTGGCCTGACGCCGATCGCTAAGGATCCAGAGCATTCGCTCGAGATCGAGCTGCCCTTCCTGCAGCGGGTTTTCCAGCATGAGTGGAAGCTTGTGCCATTGATGGTCCGCGCCCTGGACGAGCACGTTTCAGAGGGACTGGGTAAGGCGCTTGCTTCTATCCTTCGTGAGAAGAACTTCATTCTGGTCGCCAGCACGGACCTCTCCCATTTCTTCAAGCAGGATGTCGCCCTGGGGTATGACCGTGCCATGCTGGGTGAGATTGAGAACTTCAATCCAACTGGGGCTTTTGATCTTGAAGCTTCCCGCAAGGGCTTTGCCTGTGGACTGGGTGCGTTTACAGCCGTCCTATGGGCCGCCCGAAAGCTCGGCGCAGACAAAGTCAAGGTCCTGCGCCATGCCACTTCCGCCAATGTGACCGGGGATTATTCGTCTGTTGTAGGCTATGGAGCCGCGGCGATACTGAAGAGCAGGTAGTTTTTACAATTTATGCCCTTCTCGAAGCGCCTCACCGGCGCTGATTGTTTTTACGAGAGGATGCATGAATTGACCCTCCAAAACAAAAACAGCGCGGGCCTGGGCTCGCGCTGTTGATTGACTATCGGGATCGTCAGTCCAGCAATTCCTTCGGGATATTGCCGCCGTTCTGGGCGATCCTTCTCAGCACTTCCTTGTGCAGCCAGGTGTTCATCCGGGCGGAATCGTTCATTACGTCGGCCGGTGCATTGAGCTCCTTGGCCAGCTCGGTGCGGGCTTCGCGGCTGCTGTCGATGTCGAGCAGCTTCAGCAAATCCACGATCGAGGTCTTCCAGTTCAGGCCTTTTCCGGCACTCAGAGTCTCCAGCTTTTTAACTACATCCACCTCAGACATTGGAGCCGGCGTGGCTGCTCTTGCAGCCTCGGCCGCCTGGGGCGTGGCGGGACTGCTGGCAGCAGGATTGGCGACCGCTCCAGGCCGGGCACCGGGCATGGATGGCGAGGGTCGGTTGGCGGCAGGAGAGGGCGCCGGGGCGGCTGTCTGCCCGGTAGGGCCTGGCTTGGCGGCTGGCGATGTGCCCGCCGACGGAGCGGAGGTGGTTGCTGCTTTATCCTTCTTTAATCCGAGTTTATCCAGAATTTGACTAAATATGCTCATGGGATTTCCTTTCAACGGTTTTTTGCTTTAACGGATGGGAAAATGAAACGTTACAAATATTTTGGGGAGCAGCGTGGCAACCAAACATGGTTGCAGTCAACAGCTTTTTCCTTCCATGTCACGATATAATTTTCATTGGAGATAAGGTCATGATGGCAAAGAAACAATATTCCATTAACTGGGAAGACGATGAGCCTGTTTCATTCGAAGTAAATGGTGTTCGATACGAGAGCCTGGAGGATGTTCCAGACGATGAGGATCGTCTCAGACTCGAAGCAATGATGAATTCGGCGGAGGACGCTGCGTTCGATGCAGAGTTCAAGAAAGCCTGGGCGGAAGGGCAGCAGAAGCAGGGAACACCGATCGAGAAGATCATCCTCCCCATCTTTACCGGGGTCGCCATCCTGCTGCTGCTGATCACTGCCGTTGCCTCGGTCAGCAATATCCGCAAGATCGGCCGGGAGGAAAGCGCGCCGGGCCGCGTGGTCGATGTGAAAATGCTTCGTTCCTACGTCAACGAAGAGGACCGGGTCGTGCAGGAATATTATTATCCGGTTGTGGAGTTTGTTGCCCGCGATGGCAGACGCCGCAGTGTGCAGATGAGTGAGGGAAGCTATCCCGCCTCCTATGAAGTGGGGGATGATGTGACGGTTTTATACGAGCCGGATCACCCGATCGAAGCGCGCATCCAGTCTTTCAGCAGCACAGCCGGCATGTGGATCCTGCCCGTGATCACCGGGATCATCGGGATCGGCTTTCTGATTGCCGTTCTGGCTGTCGTGAAAGTGATGGGCTCCTCAGAGACCTCCGCACAGACCTTGTCGTAAAATACTTGAATTGAAGACTGAATATCAATATAATAAACATACACAGAAGCTCCATTCCAGGCGGATCAATTCAATATCATCTCAACCAGGCCGCAGGCATATGCCCGCGGCTCTTTCTTTTGTGAG
>JBLMZU010000197.1:0-10766 GCA_050258995.1 Bacteroidota bacterium | reverse complement strand
GGAACTGTCTTAAGAATTCCCCAAAACAGTAATCCATTTCCTGATAATAGGTCCTTGCGGAATCACCCAGTAGTTTATACTGTCGTCTCATCGAATGAAACAATCTACAGCATCGCATGCTTATTTGGTGACGTTGATCCAATTGCAATTGCGCAAACCAATGGAATTTTCATTGATTCCAATCTAGTCATCCAACAAGAATTGAAAATCCCTTGAATTGCTTAGATAGAAAAAGAGAGCTTACCATGAGTTATTTACAAGAGAAACCGGGTTCCGGGTCGACGGCCTCTACAGGACGACCCAACCGCCGCGCAGCCCCTCGCGGACGGCCTCCGTCCTGTTGGTGACATTCAATTTTGTATAAATAGAGGAAACATGGAACTTGACTGTATGCTCGCTGATCCCAAGCATCGCCGCGATCTGCTTGTTGGCCAGCCCTCTTGAGAGCAGGCCCAGCACTTCCGATTCCCGATCTGTAAGCGGACCCTGTGACAGGGGCCCGCTTTCTGTTTCAAACAACAGCGCCGGTGTGCCGACGATCAGGCCCTGGGACAGCGCATGGATGGCAGCACTCAGCTCCTCCGTGGAAGCGTCCGTGGGCAAAAGGCCCCAGGCGCGGGACGAGTGTCTCAGGTCCTGAAGGTTGAGCGGGTCGTCGCTCAGGACAAGGATCGCCGCCGAAGGTGAGTCACCCCGGTCGGTAAGGAAGGATGCGTGTGAGGCCGACGTGATGACCACGTCGGCCTCCAGATCGTCCTCCAAAGAATCGTTCAATACCTTGACAGTCCTGTCCGACGAAAGAAGAGCACGCAGGCCTGCGCGCAGTGCCGGTGATGAAACGTCGAGCAGGACCCGGATCATTTCCTCTCCCCGATCGTCACGGCAACCGTCTCCGGGCGCCCGCCCCGCAGGACTTCGACCGCAATGGATTTGCCGACGGTATCCGCATTGAGCGAAGAGAAAAGGTCGTCTGCATCCCCAACAGGCTGGCCGCTGATCGCTACCAGGATGTCGCCCACCAGCAACCCGCCACGCTCGGCAGGTCCGCCTTCCTCCACCCACAGGATGAGCAGCCCCTGGGTTTGTTCACGCTTGAGAGCCTGCCGCCAGGTCTCTGAAACTTCCACCGGCTGTGTGCGGACTCCCAGGTAGCCGCGCTTCACCGTCCCGTGCGCGGCCAATGATTCACCCACCCGCCAGCCTACTTTTACCGGGATGGTCAGGGAGGAGCCGCGGGTCAGCCCGGAAGTATTCAGGCCAAGCACTTCGCCCTCCGTATTGACCAGCGGGCCGCCGGAAAATCCGGGATAGGGGGTTGTTTCCGACTGTATATATTCATCGAGCATGCCGCCACGGAACGTGCGCGTCGGTCCGCTGATGTTGGTCACGATCCCCCAGGAGGCCTGGATGCCGGCCTGGTTGGGACGTCCAAGCGCCAGGACGAGCTGGCCGACTTTACTGGTGTCGGATGTTTTTGCGGGTGTCAGTACCTTTTCAGCGAGCCGCAAGACTGCCAGGTCCGAACCGGGATCGCGGCCTGCGATCACAGCGTTGAGGGACTTTCCATCCGCGAGAACGACCTTGATATTCTCCTCGCGCGTCACCACATGGTCGGCGGTCAGGACGAGGTCCTCGGCCATGGCGATCCCGCTCGCCGGGTATCGCTTGCGCGCATCCACCAGGACAGTACTCGCCCCGCCCTGCTCCACTGCAGCGGTTAATCCATTCGAAAAATCAGTAAGTGAGCTTGCCATTTGGATCTCCTTATCATCATAACATAGGAATAATTCCAGTCTATCGCAGGCGCCCGTTAATTACATCAGGCAGATGGGTGGTCCCACTACTAGACGTTTGGGGAGGTTGCTGAATTCTTACAGCTGGCTCATCCGGCGCCGCTGAAAACAGTCATATAATCCCTGTTATGAAGTCGACACTGCGGCTGAACGCAAAGATCTTCCCCGTCATCGCACTTCTCGCATTCATCATGCAAATCATCGACCCGTCCAGGGTCTGGGTTATTTTACTGGTCAGTATCGGCGGGATCTGGCTGGTCTGCCGCTGGTGGGTGCGCGGCCTCCAGCGCTCGCTTGTGTTCGAACGGGAAATGCGTTTCGGCTGGGCGCATGTAGGGGACAGGCTGGAGGAGCGCTTTACCCTGACCAATTCCTTCATGCTGCCGGCAACCTGGGTCACTCTGCAGGATCATTCCACGCTTCCCGATCACCATGCCTCCATGGCGACCGGCGTGGATGGATCGAGCGTTTCTCAGTGGAAAGTCAATACGCAGTGTACACGCCGCGGCGTCTTTACCCTGGGAGGCACCAGCCTGGAAACGGGCGATCCTTTCGGCATTTACACCCTGACAATGGAAGATCCCACCTCGACCACCCTGGCCGTCATGCCGCCGGTCGTTGCCCTGCCGAAGTTCCAGATCCTCTCCAGTGGATGGGCGGGCGAAGGCAGGACCAATCCGCGCTCTCTGGAGGAGACGATCAATGCCTCGCACACGCGCGAGATGGTGCCCAATGACCCGATGCGCTGGATCCATTGGAAAAGCACCGCCCGCCATGAAAAGTTTTTTGTGCGCCAGTTTGAAGGAATGCCGGCAGGCGACCGGTGGGTGCTGCTGGATCTGGACCAGGAGACAGCGCTGGGCAGCGGCTGGGAGTCGACCGAGGAACACAGTGTCGTCATTGCCGCCTCGCTCTCCGCCCAGGAGCTGAAGGAGGAACACCCGGTGGGACTGGCCGTCAACGGCAGCCAGCCCTCCTGGACCGTGCCTCGCCGGAATGAATACCAGCTAAAGGCACTCTTGAAGGAACTTGCGGTGGCGTCGCCCTCACCGATTGGTCTGCAGGATTATCTTCACCGGATCGGTCCCTCGCTCAGCAGTCGCAGCAGTTTGCTGGTTGTCACCGCCAATGCCAGCCCGGGGTGGACGGCATCCCTAGTGCCCTTGATGTGGCGCGGGGTCCGGCCTACTGTTTTTTTGCTGGACCCGCTCTCGTTCGGCGGCAGCATGGACACAAGGCCCATCTGCGACAGCCTGCAGGCCATGGATATTCCGTGTCACGTGATTCCCCGGGAGATGCTGGATAAACAGCAGCTCTGGCCGGGCAGTGAAGGCGAATGGGAGTGGAGGGTCTCAGGCACCGGCAAAGCGATCGCGGTCAAGGCCCCTGTTGCAGACTGGCGGCGGCTGGAATGACGGCCCGCATTGCCCAAAGACTGTTAAGTGCGGACGCCCTGGGGCTGGTCCTGCTTTTTCTGGCGCTCCAGATGCTGGCGTTCGGGGTCTCCTCCTCCCTGCTCCAGACAGAGACACAATCCCTTTTCATGATCTGCTTCATCGCCGCCGTGGCCGGCTGGGGGATCAGTAAAAGCAGGTTAAGAGGCCTCTATGCGGCCCTGATCGTTGTCAGCCTGGGAGCGGCGGGCCTCTGGATCGTTGGCGCCAGGCTTGGCCTGCCATTGTTGGACCTGCTCAGATCCCTGGAGACGCTTCTGCCGCAGATCATTCCCGCGCTCCGCGAAAAAACGACGATGGATACAAGCCAGGTGCAGGCTGCCTGGGATGTGACCGTCCAATATTCAGCCGCGCTTGCACTCCGCTGGCAGACCTGGTGGAAGGGAGCCGGCGACAGCATCCAGGTCAACGATGCCCTGATCCAGAACATGATCTGGTCCCTGATCGTCTGGTGTGTGGGCGCCTGGATGGGCTGGTTCGCCGCCCGGCGCAATGCCCTCGTCGCGTTCCTGCCGGCCATCGCCCTGCTGGCTGTCGTGATTTCCTACAGCGAATACAGGATCTATTCGCTGTGGCTGCTGGTGATCCTCATGCTGCTGCTGATGGGGATCTGGAATTATAAAAAGCATGCAACGCAATGGCAGAGGCATCGCGTGGATTACTCGGACAGCATTGTGTACGACAATGCCCAGGCGATCGTTCTGCTCCTTTTCCTGATCGGCACCATTTCATTTTCAACCCCGTCCGTGTCCTGGCGGGCCATCCGGGATGCCTTCCGCGACCGGCATAAAAATCAAGCCGCAGAGATGCTGGGGATTCGCCAGCAGAGTGTGGCACCGGCCAAGACGATTTTTCAACAGCCTTCGCTGCCGAGGGAGCATCTTCTAACGGAGGGAGTGGAGGAATCAAAGGAACTGGTGATGACGATCCGAACGGGAGAACTGCCCCCGATGCCGGATGCCGTTTTGACCAAGACCGTGCCTCGTCATTACTGGCGGAGCACGGTCTACGATGGATATATGGGTGCGGGATGGATTACAAATGGTGCCGTCCCCCAAAATTACAAGGCGAACACCCCCATCATCCCCGGGCTGTTGGATGGCTATCGTCCGCTCCACCTGGACGTAAAGCTGTATCAGCCGGAGGGAAAGCTATTCTGGAGTGGACTTCTGTACAGCGCCTCCGTTCCCTTCCGGGTGGACTGGCGGATGCGCCCTCAGCCGAATCTTTTTGCCGACCAGACAGCCCTGCTGCAGGCGGATATGTTCACCGCTGCCTCCGGAGCCCGGTCCTATGAAGCCGACATCTACGTCCCGCAGGCAACCATCGACCAGCTTCGTGCCGCCTCGACCCAGTATCCGGATTACATCCGGGTGCGTTACCTTGATCTGCCAAACAGTGTGCCGCAGCGCGTTCGTGATCTGGCGAAGAAAATTACTTCGGGCATCGATAACCCCTACGATAAAGCCAATGCCATTGAAGGCTATCTCCGCAGGAATTATCCCTACGATCTGAAAGTCCCGGCGCCGCCCAAGGGACAGGATGTTGCAGATTACTTCCTTTTCGATCTTAAGCGAGGCTATTGCGATTACTATGCCACCGCCATGGTCGTCCTGGCCCGCCTGAATGGACTGCCGGCCCGGTTCGTCTCCGGTTACTCATCCGGTTCCTATGATGCGCCGAATGCCGAGTATGTTGTCCGCAAGCTGAACGCCCATTCCTGGGCCGAGGTCTACTTCCCCGAGATCGGCTGGATCGAATTCGAGCCAACCGCCTCCGAGCCGGAGATCGAGCGCATCGAGAAGGAGGCGGAGCTTTCGGCCGCCAATCCATCCGTATCGCCCACGGAGAAATTCATTTTCAAGTTACGGAATACCGGCGTCATTTATTGGGTTTCTCCCTTTATTCTTGCGCTCCTCGTTTACGTTCTTTACGTCACCATTTTCGAACGGCTGTGGGTCGTCAGCCGCCCGCCTGTCAGTGCGATGACCTATATCTTCCGAGGCTATTATCGCACCGGTCGTCCCCTAGTCGGAGCACGTACACGGGCGGAAACCGCCTCCGAATTCACACACAAGCTCATTCGAAAGCTGGATGAGATCTACACTCTCCAGGGAACGACACGACCGTACCAGGCGGAGGCACAGCAATTAACACAGACCTATCTCAGGTCCCTGTTCAGCAATCAACCGATCGAGAAAAGTGAAATAAAAAGATCCTTTGCTCTGTGGAAGCGCCTGCGCCGCCGGCTCCTCGCGGCCAGGTTCAGGAAATCCATTGCATGGGGAAAAGTGAAGGACCGCGTCGATCCAGGACAATAAATTAAATACACGTTAACAGTTATCTTAAAATTTGCCGATCCCTTCGCTCCGGTGATTGATTTTGATTCCAGATTGTTGTATAGTATCCACTGGTTTGCAGATCGTGATGATTGTGTAATCCGAGTCATTCAAAAATATCTCCAGGATCTAGGAAAGGAACTTGAAATGGTTTCAATGGATACGCTTGTCGTCAAGACAGAGAATAAATTTAGAAGTTTGATCACCAAACAAGCCTACGCCAAGGGAGAGATGATTTGTGAAATCCCGACCGAAAAATTGTTCGACAAGGCCAACCGTTATACGGTTCAGATCGACCAGGAGAAACACACGGAGGTCGGCAAGCTCTCCGCACTGAACCACTCCTGCGATCCGAATGTGATCCTCGACACCGAAAGACTGGTCATGGTCGCCCGCCGCGACATCGAGAAGGGTGAGGAGCTTTCTTTCTTTTATCCCTCCACGGAGTGGGAAATGGATGCACCCTTCATCTGTCTGTGCGGTGCCTCCAACTGCATCCACGTGGTGGCGGGAGCGCGCTTCCTGCCCCTGTCCACGCTGGAGCACCATTACCTCAACCGGCACATCCGCGAGATGATGATCCAATTATTGAATAACACTGAGCAGCATCTGACCCACCTGCTCGAGAAATAAAGCATGGCTCATCCCAGGAAACATCCTATTTAAATTTCCTCACGCCATCAAAATACAATCTGATCGTAAACGACCGCCTGAGTATCAGGCGGTCGCCATTTAATTGGGGTGTAAAAATTTTGTCGAGAAAAGACCTGGCGAAGTTCCTTACAATTTGATTTGAACAACATTTGTCACGGTTCTTGAATCAGCGATGCCGGGTTTGTAACCTATGCTAACAAAAAGTCATATGAGCATCTGTCAATTGTCACTTGACTCGCATTTGATAACTGAATAAAAATGATAAAGCAACTCCTTTTAGAGCTTTTTTAATCTTATGAGGGAGACCATTATGGATATTAGCATCATTCTCCTGAGTGGTGTGGTCAGTTACCTGGTGGGGGCCATTTCATTTACTCGATTGATCACGCATTTCCTTGCTCCTGAAGTAGATCTTGAAAATGTACATCTTCCCAATCCGGATGGGACCGAAGGGGATCGCCTGTTGACGGTCGGTGCAACCACGGCCGCAATCAAGCTGGGGTCCAGAGCAGGCTGCATCATTGGGATCCTGGATATCATGAAGGGATTTATCCCAACCCTGGCCTTCAGGCTTCTTTATCCGGATCACTATTATTTTTTGATCGCCGGGCTGTTTACGGTCATTGGCCATAACTGGCCGGTTTATTACCGGTTTCGAGGCGGGGGAGGCATGTCGCCGATCCTGGGAGGTTTCCTGGCGGTGGACTGGATCAGCACTTTGATCGCCAATATCCTGGGGATGCTTCTCGGATTCGCCGTGATACAAGATATATTCTTTGCTTATGTTGGGTGGACCTGGCTGATGATCCCCCTGCTCTGGATACGGACAGGGAATCCCATCTTTGCGCTCTACGCGTTCCTGGTGAACCTGGCCTTCTTGATAGCGCTTCTCCCCGAGATCAGACGATATCTGGCCGCCCGCAAGCGCGGGGATGTGGACCTGCAGCAGGGAATGGAAGTGACACCCATGGGGCGTGGCATGCTGAAAATGGCCCGGGCCATGGGTTTCTTTAAAGAGAAAAAGGCAAATTCATGAGCCTGCTTTTTAATCTTAAAAGCCATAAACCGCCTGCAACCGCCGGAAATAAAGCCTTGAATCTCTACCGGCTTTCCAGAGCCGGTGTGCAGATCCCCAGGACCTTTGTTTGTGACTCGAAGGCCTATCTGAGGTATGTGGCGAACGACATCTCCCTGGCGGACGACCTGCTTGGCGAGCTCAAGCGGAACCTGCGTCCCGACACCTGTTATGCAGTCCGCTCCTCGGCTAATATTGAGGATGGGACAGACCACTCTTACGCAGGTCAATTCAGGACCGTGCTGAACGTCCAGGGAGTGGAGTCCATTCTTCAGGCGATCCGGTCCGTCTGGGATTCCGCGCAGACACCTGAAGTGACTGCCTACCTCAAGAGCCATGCTTTGCCTGTCCAGCATCTGGTTATGGCAGTTATCCTCCAGGAGATGGTCCAGGCCGAGGTCTCAGGCGTTGTTCTAAGCAGGAATCCGGTCACAGGCGCGGATGAAGTGGTGGTGGAGGCCGTGCAGGGGCTGGGCGTTTCCCTGGTCCAGGATGGAGTGACTCCCCATCGCTGGGTGAATAAATGGGGAAGCTGGCTGGTGAGACCGCAATCCAACTCCATTCCCTCCTCCCTGATCGATGAGGTGGTGCGAACAACCCGGGATGTAGCCAGACGATTTCGCTTTCCTGTCGACATGGAATGGGCGTACGATGGCCGGAACCTGTATTTCCTGCAGATGCGGGCCATCACTGCGTTAAATCGCCATAACATATATTCAAATCAAATCTCCAAGGAGATGCTGCCCGGCATCATCAAGCCGCTCATCAGCACCATTAACATTCCGATGGTCGGCGCAGTCTGGGTCCGTTTGATGAATGAGCTGATTGGTGGGACTTCTGTAAAGCCGGAGGAGCTTGCCAGGACGTTTTATTACCGCGTCTATTTCAACATGGGCGTGATAGGCAGACTCTTCGAAGAAGTCGGCATGCCTGCTGACTCAGTCGAGCTGATGATGAACGTGCTGCCGGACGGCGCGGGCAAGCCTGCCATGCGGCCCACCCTGAAAACCATCCGGAACGTCCCCACGATGCTGCGGTTTGCCATTGAGAAGTGGAATTTTGCGAGGCCCATGCGCCGGGCACTACCACAATTGCAGGAACAACTCAGCACTTTCAATTATCAATCGGCGGCGGACTTCCCCGCAGAGAAATTGATCTCCGAGGAACAAAGACTCTATGAGGTCCTTCAGGATGTTGTGTACTACAACAAGGTGGGTCAGGTTCTCATGGGGATGTTCAACCTGGGCCTTAAGAAACAGCTGGCAAAAACGGGAGTGGATTTCAAGGATTTTGACCTCATGGAGGAGTATGGCGACTCGATGGAATTCGACCCGAACAATTCGATCCGGGAGCTTCATATCCAGTTCCAAAGTCTGAATACGGACCAGCAGGAACAGATCCGTAAGGCCACCTATCAGGAATTTATGCGGATGGAAGGACTTGGGCAGTTCCAGGCTGGCATATCGGCCTTCCTGGAGCGCTTCGGGTACCTCAGCGACAATGGAAACGATTTTTCCTTCACCCCCTGGCGTGAGTCCCCTGATATGGTAAAGCAGCTGATCACCGACTTTATTCCCGAGAAGAAGGATGCGGGACGGAAAATACGTTTCTCCGAAGTAAAGAAGAATCCCTGGATGCATGCATTATACGTACGGGCGCGCGATTTCTGCTTCCTGCGCGACCAGGTCAGCTCCATGTATACATTTGGATACGGCCTGTTTCGATATTACTATCTGGCCCTGGGAAACATCCTGGTCTGCCGGGGGTGGATCGATGATGCAGGTGACATTTATTATCTGACCCGGCCGGAGGTCAGGGAGGCGATCTGCAGCGCCGAGCCATTGATGGACTATCGCAGGATCATACAACAGCACAAAGCGGATATCGAACGATACCGCAATATTCAGCTTCCGACCGTGATTTACGGGGATGTACCCCCTCCCATCCAGGATTCGTCCCAGGAAAGGCTCGTCGGCATTCCAACATCCATTGGCCATTATACGGGCAGGGTGGTCTGTGTCCGGGGGAACCAGGATTTTGCCAAGGTGAAACAGGGGGATGTCCTGGTCATTCCATATTCCGATGTCAGCTGGACGCCGCTTTTTACGCGGGCCGGCGCCGTGGTCTCGGAAGCCGGTGGGCTTCTCTCCCATAGCTCCATTGTGGCCAGGGAATATAACATACCCGCCATTGTCTCTGCTGAGTGTGCGATGAGCCTGCCCGACCAGACCCTTGTCACGGTCAACGGACATACGGGAGAGGTGATCATCCATGCCGTAGAGCCTGTTCCTGCGGTAAAAACGTCGGCACCACAAGGAGTTCATTATGCCGGTTCTTGAAGCCAGGGAAATTCGCAAGCAGTACAAACTGGGAGAACATCTGGTCAATGCCCTGGCGGGCGTCGATCTGCAGGTCGAGAAGGGTGAGTTCATTGCCATTATGGGACCCTCCGGCAGTGGAAAATCCACCCTGCTGCATTTACTGGGTGGACTGGATGTCCCCACACAAGGGAATATCATCCTTGCCGACCAGCCCCTGGCCAGTCTTTCGGAAAAGAACGCGACACTGGTCCGCAGACACAACGTCGGCTTTGTCTTCCAGTTTTTCAATTTGCTCCCGACACTCTCTGCCGAGGAGAACATCCTTTTGCCCGTCATCATCGACGGCAAGGATCCGCGCCATTACAGGGATCTGCTCAACAGTTTGCTCGACCTGGTCAACCTTGCGGACAGGCGCCATCATAAACCGGACCAGCTGTCCGGTGGTGAACAGCAACGGGTTGCCATCGCGCGGGCGCTTATCACGCAGCCGGCCATCCTGCTGGCCGATGAGCCCACAGGCAACCTGGACTCAAAAACCGGCACTGCCATCATGGAGCTTTTGCGGCGCTCCTGCAGTGAGTTCCAGCAAACCGTAATCGTTGTCACCCACGATGCCCGGGCAGCCGCGTATGCAGACCGGATGATCTTTCTTCGGGATGGCTGCATTGTCCGGGAATATCGACCGGATGCATCCGAGCCCTGGGGACAGCGGCTGCGTGGCATCATGGACACGATGGAAGAATTGGAATCCTGAACATGCATCTCAGTCGATTGCTGACCTTTCGTTCCATCCGCTCCCGTTCACTTCGTTTTTTTCTGAGCGCCTTCGGGATCATCCTGGGTGTGGCCGGTTTCCTCGCCATACAGGCAAGCAATCAGGCAGCCCTGGGATCCATATCGACGTTGTTCCAGAACACCTCCGGGCGCGCCAAGCTGACCGTTTCTTCCGCTGCCGTGGATGAAACGGGATTTCCCGCGGATATAGCAGCATTGATTGAGCATGTCGATGGCATTAAAGCTGTTGATCCACTGGTGCGGGTCACGACCGGGCTTGCAGATGATGCCATCTCCTCGGGCCCGGATATCGGTCTGTTTGGCGCACAGGCAGGCGGCTTACTGCTTTATGGCAT
>JBLMZU010000196.1:0-5304 GCA_050258995.1 Bacteroidota bacterium | reverse complement strand
TTGGTGTGCTCCAGTCGAAGGGCGGTGGAGCGTTCGGAAGTGAGGACGAGCAGGCGCTTGTTCCGTTTAAAACGGCACAAGCTCGTCTGATCCGGCGCAGAACAAGCGACCGGGTGGATATCATCTTTGACCAGGCAGTGAGCGGGGATGTTGTCCCACAGGCCGACGAGGAGATCAGCCAGATCCTGCGTACCCGTCACCGTACACCGATCGGCGAAGATGACTTTACGGTTTTTACCCAGCAGGACCTGTTGTCCACCTTCCAGTCCATTACCGGCATCCTGACCATCTTCCTGGGCGGCATTGCAGGGATCTCGCTGCTCGTGGGTGGCATCGGGATCATGAACATCATGCTCGTGTCCGTTACCGAGCGGACCCGTGAGATCGGTCTGCGGAAGGCGCTGGGCGCCCGAAGGCGGGATATCCTGATCCAGTTCCTGACGGAGTCCTCGCTGCTCAGCCTGATCGGCGGCATCATTGGGATCATGCTTGGCTGGCTGATTTCTTTTATTGTGGGCCGCATCGCCGTGGCCAACGGGACCGCCTTCACACCGGTCGTGGGCCTGGACGCGATCGCCCTGGCGACCCTTTTCTCGGGGGCGGTGGGACTTTTCTTTGGGATCTATCCGGCCAACCGGGCCGCCCGACTGGAGCCGGTGGAAGCACTGCGGTATGAATAATAGCGAATGCGTGACTTGAATTATTTATCTGTTAAAATATCGCCATGAATAATTTCAAGATCCTGATCACAGATGGACTGGACGAGCGCGGACAGTCCATCTTGCGCGCTTCTGCACAAGTGGATGAAAAAAAAGGTCTCTCCGAGGCGGACCTGATTGATTGTGTTGCCGGATACGATGGATTGATCATTCGCGGCCAGACCCGTGTAACTGCCGCCCTCTTGGACGCGGCTGCGCGCCTGAAGGTTGTCGGCCGGGCGGGCGTGGGCGTGGATAACATCGATCTCGAGGCCGCGAAAAAGCATACCGTCGCAGTGGTCAACGCCCCGACTTCCACCACGGTTGCAGTGGCTGAGCTGGCGATGGGCCTGCTGCTTGCAGTGGCCCGCGAGATCCCGAGGGCCGATGCATCCATGAAGCAGGGGAGCTGGAAGAGGAAGGAATTCGAAGGGGTCGAGCTGAATGGCAAGACGCTGGGCGTGATCGGTTACGGCCGGATTGGCACGGAAGTCGGACGGCGCGCCGCTGCATTTGGAATGAATATTGTTGTCTACGATCCGAACGTGCTGGAGGAGGAGCTGGCGCATGGCGATGCCGAGCCTGTTTCCCTGCAGGATCTGTTCGCCTGGTCTGATTTCATCTCGCTGCACCTGCCGCTTAACGTCCAGACCCGGGACCTGATCGGCCGGTCGGAGATCTCTCAAATGCGCGACGGCGTCCGGATCATCAGCACAGCTCGCGGGGGGATCATCGACGAGGCCGCACTGCTCGAGGCGCTGAACAGCGGCAAGGTCGCCTGTGCAGCACTGGATGTCTTTGGCAAGGAGCCGCCCGGTTTAACGGAGCTGGTCTCCCATCCACGCCTGATCGCCACGCCGCACATCGGCGCGCAGACATCCGAAGCCCAATCCCGGGCGGCGGAGGATATTGCAAACGAAGTCCTGGCAGCCTTGCGCGGGAAACCGCTCCGCTGGAGGGTTGCGTAACTCAGGACTGCGGGATAGTATTCTGGAAGAATCGGCCATGCGAAGAGAATTGGGCCAGAAGACCTTTGCAGGATCTAATATGAGGAGATCAATGAGCGAAAAACTTGAGCAATTAAAGGAAAGACTCGGTGAAGTATCCGATATCCAAAACGCGACAAGTATTCTTGGCTGGGACCAGCAGGTCAACATGCCGCCCATGGGCAACGAAGCCCGCGGCCAGCAGCTGGCCACCCTGAGCAAGATTGCCCAGGAAAAATTCATCTCGGACGAGGTGGGCAGGCTCATCGAGGATCTCAAACAGGAATACAGGGATGCGGATCCGGATTCCGATGAGGCGGCCCTCCTCCGCGTCACTTCCCGGGATTATGACAAGGCCCGGCGCGTCCCGCCGGCGTTCATCCAGGAACAGGCCATTGTCTCTGCGAAGGCTTTCGAAGCCTGGATGGAAGCCAGGAGTAAATCCGATTTCTCGATATTCCAGCCCCATCTCGAGAGGGTGGTCGAGATGGTCCAAAAATATGTCTCGTTCTTTCCGCCTGCGGATCATCCCTACGACACGCTGCTCGACGATTACGAACCGGGCATGAAAACAGCCGATGTCAAGGCGATTTTCGACGGCCTGCGTACGAAGCAGGTCAAGCTGATCAAGGCGATTGCGAAGAGCAAGCAGGTCAGGGATGATTTTCTCTTCAAGAAGTACAACGAAAAAAAGTTGATGGACTTTGGGGAAAGGATCATCACCCAGTTTGGTTATGACTGGAATCGCGGCCGGCAGGACAAGGCGCCGCATCCCTTCGAGACCAACTTCAGTGTGAACGATGTCCGCATTACCACTCGTTATGAAGACGATAATCCGCTGGCAACGCTGTTCAGCACCATGCACGAGTCGGGCCATGCCATGTATGAGCAGGGGATCAACCCGGCCTATGAGCGCACGCCGCTCTCCGGCGGCACTTCACTCGCCGTGCACGAATCCCAGTCCCGCATGTGGGAGAATCTTGTCGGCCGCTCCCTGCCTTTCTGGGAGCATTTCTATCCCGAGCTTAAGAAGACCTTCCCAGCCCAGCTGGACGGCGTCAGCCTGAAGACGTTCTATAAGGCGATCAATAAAGTCGAGCCGTCCCTGATCCGTGTCAATGCAGATGAGGCCACCTACAACCTGCACATCATGCTGCGCCTGGAGCTGGAGATCGGCCTGGTGGACGGTTCGGTGGCGGTGAAGGACCTCCCGCAGATCTGGAACGCCAAGATGGACGATTACCTGGGGATTGTTCCTCCGGATGATGCCAAGGGCGTCCTGCAGGATATCCACTGGTCGGGCGGTTCGATTGGTTACTTCTCCACCTATGCCCTGGGTAATTTGGTCTCGGCTCAACTGTGGGAGAAGATCCGCAAGGACATCCGTGACCTGGATGACCAGATCCGCAGGGGCAACTTCGCCGGGCTGCTCTCCTGGCTGCGTACGAATGTTCATCAATATGGACATAAATACGAGCCGCAGGCGCTCGTCCAAAAGGTGACCGGTTCAAAGATCACTCCTGAGCCTTATCTGCGTTATTTGACCAAAAAATACAGCGAAGTTTACGGACTGTAAAAAATAATCCATCCCGAAGGGCCTGCGCATCGAAAGCTTAATGAGACAACCACCCTTCGGGATGCTGTTTTTCCTATGCAAATGCACAAACATCCCGACGGGTCTTTATAAAAGGACAGAATTGAATAACGAAAACCTTGGGATGCCTGTCCATTGACTGCTCCATGAAACCTGGAATCATTGGCGTATTTCTGCTCGGACTTTTAGCCGGCTGTTCTACTTTTGCACCGGCAACGCAGAGCCCGATCCCCACACCATATCCGCCGGATTACCTGCCGACGGTGATCGTGATGACTGCAGATGCGGCCAACTCCAATGCGACCGCGACTGCCGCGGGTGCGCTGGCAGATCAACTGCCGACGGACACGCCCGAGCCAACACTGACACCCAGCCCGCAGGCCACATTCACGGCCACATCCATTCCGGGCCACGAGCCGGCCGTCATCGAGATTCAGGCGCCGGGACCGATGTCCAAGGTGATCTCGCCCATCGCCCTTAAAATGAATATTGTTTCCGGCGAAAGTGAGAAGGTGCAGATCGACCTGTATGGGGAGGACGGCCGGCTACTTTCGCGAACGGTAAAAAAGGTTCCGCGTTCCACACACGGGATGGATCAGAATGTTAAGATCCCGTTCGAAATACCGGGTGCAGCCGAGGTGGCGCGACTTACGATCCTTACCTCGGATAAAGCAGACAGGGTACAGGCCATGAATTCCGTCCGTCTGCTGTTGTTGTCATCCGGAAAAAACGAGATCAACCCCCCGGGAAATCCCTCTGAGCCGGTGGGTGTGTTCAGCCCGGGTTTAAAAGATGAAGCCTCGGGTGGGGTTCTGAATGTGCGCGGCGATATCTGGCCTTTTAATTTAAATCCTGTTTACGTCGAGCTGATTGGCCCTGACAGACAATCGCTTGGTCTGCGCATCCTGAATATCAACCAGCTGACCCCACAGTTGTTCGAGACAACCATCCCTTATAAAGTAAACGAGCCAACGCTTGCCCGCCTGGTTCTTCGCCAGGATGACGACCGCATCCCGGGTCCCTTCTACCTGTACAGCCAGGAGATCTTATTAAATCCATAATGCGAAAAGGCAAAAATCAGGTATAATCTGCCACGCTATCCCCACAAGGGACTGTTTCGGGGTGTGGCTCAGACCGGTAGAGCGCACGGTTCGGGTCCGTGAGGTCCCGAGTTCAAATCTCGGCACCCCGACAGAGCGCTTAAACGTCCTCATGGACGACAGTTTCTGTCATCCGTGAGGACGTTTTGTATAAAATTGGGGAAATCGGCGCGGAATCAGGGCGCATATCTTGTAAGGCTGTTTGGAGCAAAAAAAAACAACCTGTGATTATCATCTGAAAAAGGTGATTATCACAACAAGATTTGGCGCAACTGGAGGCGCATATGTCCAAGATCACCTTTTCGCAAGCCATGCAAGGATACCTGCTCGCCATTGGGGCACGTCATTTGAGCGAGCACACAGTAAAAGATTACGTCAACACTTTCAACAAGTTCACCACCTTCCTGGGTGAAGATCTTCCCATTGAAGACATCACCCACAAAGAGATCGAAGCCTTCTTCACTGCGCAAACGACAGTGAGCAATAAGACGCTGCTCAACTACCACACCGGGCTTTCCTCTCTATGGACCTGGGCCATGCGCGAGCACCTGGTCCATCATCACGTGGTTCACAATGTCACACCGCCCAAACCAGAAGAGCGGGAAATTGTGCCTTTTACCCTGATCGAAGTTCGGGCAATGCTGGCAGTGGTTGGACGCAATGAGAAAGGCGAAGTGCTTGAAAGGCGGATGAAAAACAGCGCGGATCGAAATCGCGCAGTGCTGCTTCTTTTGCTTGATACAGGCATGCGCGCCTCGGAGCTTTGCTCATTGCGAGTTGGCGGCGTGGATAACCATAACCGCCGCGTGCGCGTAATGGGGAAGGGGTCCAAGGAACGCACCATCCCATTTTCACCACGCACCGGCCAGACACTCTGGAGGTACCTCACATCCCGTTCGGACCTGCGAGCGAATGATCCACTCATT